>CALBNQ010000069.1 GCA_937896495.1 uncultured archaeon
TCATTACTCTAGCTGTTTTTAAAATCAAACATCCTTTGATTATTGGATATCTATTTGCTGGAATGCTTCTTGGACCTTGGTCCCCGTTATGGTCTTGGCTTTTACCTGAAGATCCATTTAATGATGTTTTGAGTGGCGTGGGAATTTTATCTGACGTTTCTGCATTGAATCTTTTTGCAGAAATTGGTGTAATTTTACTTCTTTTTGTGATTGGTATTGAATTCCCTTATGCTAAAATCAAAAGTATTGGTAGGGTTGCTATAGGTGTTGGAACTCTTGGTTTGTTTTCAACTTTAGGTGTTTTATTTTACACTGCTACTGCTCTTGGCCTACAATTTATGGATGCGTTATTCATTGCTGCAGCTTTGTCAATTTCTAGTACTGCAATTATTGTAAAACTTTTGGAGGATATGGGAAAAATCAAAAAAGAATCATCTATTCTTGTATTGGGTGTTTTGATTGTTGAAGACGTAATTGCTGTCATCTTAATTTCGTCATTACAATCAATTGCATTAGTTGGAACTATTTCTGTTGAATCCATTGTTGTAGTTATTCTAGTAGCTGTTGGATTAATTGTTGGTACTTTTACAATTGGAATACGTGTTATTCCTCCATTAATTGATAGAGTTGCATCTGCTGAACATCGTGAGATCTTACTTCTTAGTGTTCTTGGTCTTTGTTTTGGTTATGCTTTACTTGCAAATATTGTTGGACTTTCAGTTGCTATTGGTGCGTTCTTAGCAGGCGTCTTAGTGGCTGATTCTAAATCTGCTGAAGTTGCAAAATTACTTTCCAGTCCTATCAAAGACATGTTTGTAGCAATTTTCTTTATTTCTGTTGGTGCATTGATGGATGTCTCACAACTTGAAAATTACATTTTCATTGCAATTGCATTAATTGCAGTTACTATTGGAATGAAGTTTGGTGGAAACATGATTGGTAATTTAATTTTCCGACAAAATCGTGGAAAATCATTACGTTCTGCATTTACACTTGCTGCACCTAGAGGTGAATTTTCCATTGTAATTATCAAAACGGGTGTTGATATTGGAGCTGTTAGTTCATTTTTGTTCCCATTAGTAGGAATCATTTCTATAATCACTGCATTTCTTTCCCCCTTCTTGATGAAATCTGGTGATAAAATCGCTTCTACTTTAGAGGATAAATAAAATGTCTGATGAATTACAAAAAATGTTAGATAGTGTTCATAATGGAATTACAACTTTTGATTTTGAAGGTAAAGAAACACCGTGTATAATTATTGAAGAAGAAAAATATGGTTTAATTCGAGCAAAAGTAGAAG
>CALBNQ010000070.1 GCA_937896495.1 uncultured archaeon
ATAATGATCTTGATTTTGTGATTTTAATTAAAAAATGTGATGATCAAATCAATTCCTTTATTTTCTAATTATAATCTGCTTTCAATGAATATATGATCAAAAATTTCAAGATTAATGAATTTTTGAGTAAATTTACGCTTGAAAGTGTGTAAACTGTAACAGGTTAATTTGGATTATACAAATAATATTCTTCAGAAATTGGTAAAATAATCATACAGATTTTTCCAATTGCTTTACCTAAAGCATTTACAACAGATTATGCATGGTTTTAGCAATAAATTCAATATGAGTTTTAGTTACTTTTGGATGGATTGGTAAAGATACAACATGTTTTGAAGCCCAATCAGTTATTGGAAGATTTGTTTTAAGTTTGTAAAAAGGAGTTTTATGTACAGGTGTTGGGTAATATGAAACTGCACCAATTCCTTTCTCATTAAGTTTTTTCACAAGAGAATTACGTTGTTTTGTTGTAATTGTATAAAGATACCAATTAACATTTTCATTTTTTTGTTGTTGTGGTAGTTGAACATTAAGATCAGATAATAATTTTGATAAAAGATTTGCATTGTTTTTTCTAATTTTCAAAAATTTAGGAAGTTTTTTCATTTGTACTGTAGCAATAGCTGCATTGATTTCTGATAATCTTAAATTCAAACCAAATATTTTAGTATCATATCCATGAACCATCCCATGATTTCGTATCATCAATAATTTATCACGTAATTTTTTATTGTTAGTTACAATGAAACCACCTTCTCCAGAAGTCATCACTTTTGCAGGATACATGCTAAAACATCCCATATCAAAAAAAGTTCCAGTGTGTTTTCTTTTATAGGTAGAACCTAAAGATTGTGCAGCATCTTCAATAATAGGTAAATTGTATTTTTTAGAAATTTCAGATAATTTTTCTATATTTGCCACATTTCCATATAGATGGACTGGGATAATTGCGCGTGTTTTTTTCGTAATCTTTTTTTGTAAATCATCAGGATCCATAGTAAAATTTTCCTTTAGTATGTCAACAAAAACTGGTTTTGCTCCAGTAGATACAACTGCATTTGCTGTAGCAACAAAAGTAAATGAAGGAACTAAAACTTCATCTCCTAGGCCAATATCTAATGCATAAAGAGCAGCCTGTAAAGCTGCAGTTCCTGAATTAATTGCAATAGTGTATTTTGATTTTACAAAAGATGAAACTGATTTTTCAAAAATTTGAACATATTTTCCACCTTGATTAGCAGATGAAGTTAAAACACCATTTCTAAGAACATCGGTAACTACAGAAATTTCTTCTTTATCTACTAAAGGAATGTTAATTGCAATTTTCAATAGTAATTCTGTCTGTAATTGTCTAGAACTAGTCTATAAATCTCCTTGAAGAACCATGAATTTTTATATTTCAAAATTTGGCAAACGGCATTATGAAACCTAGACATTTAGAAAAAAGAGATCCAGGTTACAAAGTTTATCTATACATTTTTTACATTTGTGGATTCATTATGTCTTCTTCACTTATTTTTGGAGTATATGTTACAATGATAGAATGGTTAGAAAATGGAACTTATGTAATGGGTGAAGCAATTCACAATACAACAATTCCTTTTGAGAATTTTGCTAGAGTTACAACATGGATATTTTTCTCTACCATTATTGGATGGTACTGTGTAACTAGAATAGGTTGGAAAAGAACAGCAGGAAACAAAATCATCGGCACACGAATGGCTTTACTTCAGTTAATGTTACTAGGATTTTCAATAATTGCTCTTTACGAAGTGTTATACAATTTCACAGTACTAAATGCACAGATTGCTGCTGGTGTAATTAATGGGGCAGTTCCAGATATTGATAGATTATCAGTTGCCTATCCAGATCCAGATAGACCATGGAATTTAGTTTTTGCAACTAAGGTATTTCTTGCTGGTTTTATTATTAGTACACATGCATTCTATCTTAGCATCAAACCTAGAAAGAGCCTAGACGAATACGAAAAATAGATGTTCAGGTAAAATTTATGAAAAATTATACACAAAACTATTTTTTTAAGTATTGTATATTTTCAATATATGGGATTATTTGGATCAGATAAAAACGATTTAAAATGTAAAAAATGTGGGACAGTTCTTTCCGATTCAAATAGATTAAAAAAACATCAAGAAAAAGCACATAATAAGAAAAAAGAAAAGTGCAGAGTATGTGG
>CALBNQ010000071.1 GCA_937896495.1 uncultured archaeon
GAAATATATTTTGCTGAAAGCATATCACGTTTTCCTCTTTGATTAAAATTCTTAATTTTTAGACTAGTTTTTCTTTCATCTACAAATTCTATTTCAAAGGATGAACAAAAATTTAGATTTAACATTCTAACGATTTGTTTTGCAATTTTCATATTTCCGTTTCCAATTTTTACAATTTTTCTTTTTGCTCTTAACCCACTTAAAATCTCAATTATATGAAAAACCAATTTTTGAATAGATGAATAATAAGAATTTTCAATTTCTTTTCCGTAATAAAAAATCGATAATCCAGTTCTTTGTCCAGGATCAATTCCCAAGATCAAATATTCTTCTTCAAAATACAAATTTAATTTTTGCATCATCAATCCCCGTAATACTGTAGGAGAGTATTCCAAGATATCTTCATAAAGAATTGGAATTTCACATTTTTTTGGTGATTCTTCCCTAGTGGTTAAAATAAAATTTCCTGAATATTTTGAAATTTCTTCAGGAAGAATAGAATCAAAAGATAAGTTAAGTGAATGTAAATATTTTGAAAATTTATAGTAATATTTTCCACAAGTAGTTGCAACACTGATTTTAGAGATTTGTAAAGGATCTATAGATTATAAAATTAAAAATATGATTTATGATTATGCTTTCAAAACAGTTGACACAACATGTTTAACGGCCTCGTCAAAATTAGCATCAATTTTTGATTGAATTTCAGATAATTTTGTTTCGCCCTCTTGAACAATTTTTGCAGATTCAGTAGTGGCTTTTTCTTTAGATGCAGTGATAATTACTTCTGCTTCTTTTGTAGCCATTTCTCGAGTTTTTTCCAACAAAGTATCAATTTCTGTTTGGGCCTTTACGGCAAGCTGTTTTTTCATATCTCCAGATATTCCATTCAAGGACTCTAGATCATCTTCCAAAGCATTCAGAGACTTTATTATTCCAGTAACTTTGGATTCAGCCATACTACTCATTATACTCAAAATTCAAGGAATCCATTACTTAAATCATTCATTTACAGTGAACTTTTAGGCACAAAATTCAAAAAATCAGTGAATTATGCAGAGGTAAGACTCAAAATTGCTTGGGCAAGATCACCCTTTGCTTCTTCCAAAGCAATTCTAGCTTTTTCTTCATCAACACCTGATTGTAAACTAACTAATTGAATATCTTCTTCAGAAAATATCGGAACTTCTAATTCTTTTTCTTCATAACTGTCAGCGGTAACTGTAAAAATAGAATTATCTTTTGCTTTCATTTCTGTAACAGATGGTTTGGCAATAATGATCTCTTTTTTATCGGTCTTAATTATTACCTCTTGAACATTAGAAAGTTCATTCATATCAAGACCCATTTTATCCATCATTCTTCGCATTTCGCGATTTCCTCCACGCATCATATGATTATTTTTCCTCGTTACGACTTTTTAAACTATCTCTAACCTTTACTGCTACGCCTTGATTAAAATCAGAAATCATTTCAGATGATAAAATAGCTCTGCCAACTGCAATGACTTTGTTTTTGAATAAAATAGGAGTATCTGCAGAAATTTTAACTTTTTTACCGCATTTTGTAACATGTTTACAAAATACTGATCTTCCTTCCATTACAAATGGTGCAGCATCAGAATTAACTTCAATACAATTTTCTTTAAAGGATTTACTTTTAACTAATATTTGAGCAAAATGCGTACTAATAGCTAATCCACCATCAATTCTCAAGGTACAAAGTATTTTCCCTTTTTGGGAAACAGTTCGTATCCTTCCAGTTTTTCTAGAAAAGGTTATTTCAATATCTTTTGGCAAATATTTTGAAACACCATTGCCAAATAATGCATCAAGTGAGTGCTCAAGTTTTAAAACATGATCCATAACATTACAAAATTTTTTCTAAATATTAGTTGAATGTAAAACCATATTATAGAGCTCAAACTATATAGATGATATTTTTGTATTTAGATTATGGTTGAAAAGGAAGAAACAAGGAAAATTCAATTTACTGGAAAATCATCATACATAGTTTCACTACCAAAACAATGGATTGTTGAGCTTGGTCTTAAACAGGGAGATCATATTAGAATGATCAGAAAAGGATCATCAACATTAGAGCTTTATCCACCAAAATTTGAATCACATAATAATAAAAAAGAAGATGCTACAATTGAAATCAATTCTGAAGAGAAAGCATCTTCTATTGTAAGAAAGTTAATTTCATTATATTTTTTAGGATACAAAACAATCAATGTAAAACCAAAAGATAGTAGACTCAACCCCACTCAAAGAAATACGGTAAAAGAAGCAGTAAAACGAATGCTAATGGGTTCAGAAATTATTTCAGATTCAATTAATGGGATAACAATCCAAGTTCTTGTAAATTTATTTGAGTTATCAGTAGATGGAGCATTCAAACGAATGCTACACTTGGCAAAATCAATGTCCAATGATGCAATTTTATCTGCAAAAGAAAACAATGTGGAATTGGCTCAGGAAGTAATCAATACTGATGATGAAGTTGATAGATTTGGATTTTATATAATTCGTCAATTAAAAATAGCAATACAAAATGAACACTTGCTAAAAGAGATGGGATTTAGAAATCCTAGAAATTGTCTTGGGTATAGGTTAGTTGTGAAAAATATTGAAAGAGTAGGAGATCATGCAGCATTTATTGCAAAAGATGTTTTAGAATACAAAAAACCTGTTAAAAAAGAAATAATGGAAAGACTTCAAAATATGAATGAATTTTGTCTTTTAGTGTTAGATGAGGCAAGTTTAGCATTATTCAAAGAAGATTATATTCAGGCAGAGAAAATAATTGAAAAAACAAATGACATAACAAAATATGAAAAAAAGATCAGAGATGCTTCAAAATTGTTAAAAAATGAAGAAGAGATTTACAGAATTAGAAGAATGACTGAAAAATATTAGAAG
>CALBNQ010000072.1 GCA_937896495.1 uncultured archaeon
AGCGATATGTATTCGTAAATTTGTTAGGTTAGTCATAATGGTATGATTATTATGTATACTATTGTATTAGTCTATAATAATATTATTCCACTAGCACAAGTATGAATACCCAAAATGTAGTCTTAGACTCTATTGTTGTAACTAGCATCATGGAGAAATCAAAAGTGGCCTCCCAACTCAAAGCCAAGTTGAGATGTAAATCCATCAACATCAAACTGTGTGATGTTGTACAAAACGAAATAGGAGATGTTTAGAGTTGACTGGAATGTATCCTCGAATAATTAGAGAATTTGATGATGACGATGATGATTCAATGTATTGGGGAGGAAATTAAAAAATAATCTAGGTAAAACGTTACATCTTACTTTCCTTGGATAATTTCATACAAGAAAATATTTTGACACAACAAAAAATTTTGTTTAATTTAGGCGTTTGATTTTCGAAACTCCACTTTCTTTTGAAATCTGGAAAATATTGTCCACATAGGTTTCTAATTCTTTTTCATGAGAAACAAGTACAATCTGCTCAGACTTTAATTCATCAAGTAACTCTCGTACTTTTCCTAATTGATTCTTAGAAAATCCATCCGTCGGTTCATCTAAAATTAATAAATTGGATTTCATGGATTCAGTTTCTTTTCTCATCAGAGAATTTAATGTTAATCTGTAAGCTAGTGCAATACTTGTCTTCTCACCACCTGATAAATAATTAATTTCCTGGTCGTACCCATCTTGATTAATTATTGGTGTAAAGTTTTCATCAATTCTACTCTCTTTAGTAGGATCTTCAACTAGTATGGAATACCATCTAGTGTATGTTTCATTAAAATTTTGCAAAATTGATAATAATACTTGTTTCTCAATTTGAGAAATCGTGGGAATAAAAAATACCTCTAACCATTGTCCAAATTGATCAAATCTTTTGTATTTTGTTTCCCATTTTTTGGATTCTATTATTTTTGATTCATTTGTCTTTATTTTTTCTGTTTCATTGTTTAGTTTTTCATCAGTTGCAGCAATTATGCCTGATATTTTAATAATCTCTTTTCTCATCAAATCAAGATCATTTTCTTTATCTGTAGTTTTTTCACTAACTCCGATTCCTTTTATTTTCTTTTGAATTTCTTGTATTTCTGAAATTCTTTGAGTATTTTGAGAATCAATTAACTCTATTTCCTGTTGATGTTTACTGATTATTTTTTCTATTTTCTGTTTTGCCTCTACAATCTGCCCCATTTGTTCAGTCACTCCTTCAAATCTAACCACTTGATCTTTTAATTCAGTTAGATGACTAATTGGATTCTCACCATATTCAGAAACTTTGACCATCTCTGAAATCTTAGAATCAAGTTGGCACAATCTATCTTTTTTTGACTTGTACTCTTCAATACCTGGTAGTATTTTTGAGATTTCTGAAATTTCATACTCATATATCCCCAATTTTTCTTTGATTTCACTTGATTTTTTGTTTGTCTCAAAAAATGAATCAGTAACTGATTTTATTTCATTTTCTAGTGAATCAACCTCTTTTTTCTTTTCATCAATTAAACTATGGTGATGTGTTTCCGTAATCTCTTGTTTACATGTGGGACATGCATTACCTAATGCTGTAAACTTTTCAATTTCTTTTTGTAATGATTCTTTGAGTGTTTGTTTTTGTATTTGTTGCTGTTTGACTTTATCTAGTTTTTCTGAAATTTCATCTGTAAATTTTTCTAAAGATTCTTTTTCTTTTTGTAAATCATCTAGTGACTTTTTCATAGTAACACTATCTGAATTTATTTTATCTCCAATTTTTTCTTTTAATTCAGTAATGTCTGTCTTTAAATTATTTTTCTCTGATTCTAATTTGATTGATTCATCATTGATTCTCTGAAATTTTTGAATTTCTGATTCTATGTGTGAAATTGATTTTTCAGTTTCAGGCTTTTTAATATCAACAAGTTTTTCTAATTTTTCATTTTTCTCCCTTAGTTCTACTTCGAATTCTTTAAATTCTTGCTCAATCATATCTG
>CALBNQ010000073.1 GCA_937896495.1 uncultured archaeon
GCTGATGAAATGGTGATGGTTCTAAATGGATTAGACATGGACTTTGATGGTGAAAATAATTTCTATGCTGCAAATACAATCCCGTTTTATTATCAACATCATCCAATTCAAATTAACACTGATGAACTTGTCAGAATTTACGTTGTAAACATGGTGGAGTTTGATCCAATAAACAACTTGCACTTACATGGTAATCTGTACGAGTATTACCCTACGGGAACTGATATGGTGCCGTCATTTTACACAGATATGATCACTCTATCTCAAACTGAACGCGGTATTATCGAATTTGAATATCAATACCCTGGAAACTATCTGTTCCATGCACACAAAGTAGAGTTTTCAGAAAAAGGTTGGGTGGGAATATTCCAAGTTCATGAAAATGATGATAAAAAAACTGAGGATGCAGAGTATGGAAGTTAGTCAAAAATCATCCAATGGAAAAATGATTGCAAGTGGGGTTATACCATTTGCATTTGTTGTGGTTTTAGTTGTGTATGTTTTCGGACCTGGTGCTGATATTTTGGATATGGGGGTTCCTTTACCTGAAATCACAATGGAGAACGTGGACTTTGTAGATTCTGAAATTCAAGTAACTGTGAGAAATACGGGTCCTGTATCTGTTGAAATTATGATGGCTGACATTAATGATAGGATTCAACCAGCAGCAGTAGAACCTGATAGACTCCTAGATAGATATGAAACTGCCATAGTACGAATCCCATTTGAATGGAATGAGGCAGAACCATACATTGTAGGATTGACCATTGAAGACGGAACAAGGTTTGAAAAAGAAGTTGAAGCTGCAGCTCCTGCATTAGAACCTAGTATGGAATTATTTGGATTATTTGCAATAATTGGAACTTATGTGGGAATCATTCCTGTAATGATTGGACTACTTTGGTTACCATTTATCCGACGAATTAGTAAAAGCAAATACCATTTCTTTTTAGCACTAACTGTTGGATTATTACTTTTCTTAGGAATTGATGCTGTTGAGGAAGCACTTGAAGTATCTGATGAGAGTTTGGCTGGTAGTTTCAATGGTGTTTTACTTACTGTAACTGTAACTGCATTGTCATTTCTTGGATTATACTATGCAGGTCAAAAATTAATTGACAATGCTTCCTCCTCTAGACTTGCAAAGCCAGTAGCTATTGCATTGATGATTTCAATAGGAATTGGTCTACACAACTTTGGTGAAGGATTGATGATAGGGGCTGCAGTTGGAATTGGCTCTATTGCATTTAGTACATATTTGATTGTAGGATTTGCATTACATAATACTACTGAAGGAATTGCTATTGCAGGACCGTTATCAAAAGATACAACTTTATCTAAAAAATCTCTAATTGCAAAACTCATTGGTCTAGGACTAATTGCAGGCTCTCCTGCAATTTTTGGTGCCTGGGTGGGAGGGTTTTCATACTCTCCATTTTCATCAGTTATCTTTTTGGCAATTGGAGCAGGGGCTATCTTCCAAGTTATTATAGTAATTTTACGTATGATTAGAGCAGAAGGTGACAAAAATCTCTCTAGTGCTTCAGTAGTGTCTGGAGTTGCAATTGGAATGCTTGTGATGTATTTGACAAGTATTTTAGTTTAATTTGGTTCAGGATGAATTGTTATCACTGAATTTTTGATTTTTGCTCTTATGACCTGTTCAATTTCTGATGTTAAATCATGAACTTTTTCAATTGAAAGTTCTTTATCAAATGAACAATCAATATCTATTTTTAAAATATTTTCAAAATTCAACGACTTTATGCGTCCTATTTTTTTAATTTCTGAAAATTGTTTTAACATATTTTTGATTTTTTCTTCAGTGATTTTATCTTCCAAATTAAATTTTTTAGGAATTTCAATAAATGGTTCTAAATGTATTGTTGCATGTTCAATTTGAGGAATATTTTTCTGAATTTTTTCTTCAATTATTTCAGAAATTTTATGAGCAGATAACAAATTGATTTCTCTATTTACCATTACGTGTAAATTTGAATATATTTTGCCTTTGGTTTTGTGAGTACTAACATTGTGAACTCCTTTAACCCCCCTTACATTTTTTACAAGATCTAAAATTTTTGCATCAAGTGGCACATCTTTCCAATTTGGTTCAAAATGAATAGTTATTGCTGTATTTGAGATTTTATTTTTAATATTTTGTTCAACATTATTACTGATTTCATGTGCTCTATCAAAACTCGAATCACCCCTCAATGAGATTGTTACGTCTGCAAAAATTATATCTCCTGATCTTCTCATGAGGATAGGTCCTACATCTATGACCCCTTTTGTTGTTAATGTAATGTCTTTTACATTTTTTACTAATTCTGGTGAAATAATATCTGTCAAATCAAGTGCAGTTTTGTAAATTAATTTAACACTGAGTATAGCTAACAATATACCTAAAATCAAAGATGCAACAAAATCTCCATAATACAATCCATAGGATACTAGAACAATTCCTACAATTGCAACTAATGTGGAACCAAGATCCATAAACGCGTGATAAAAATCTGCTTTGAGAGTAGCTCCACCAATCTTTTTAATGGAATTTCTTAGTATGATTATTCTAAAAATATCAATCCCGATTGTATACAGGCCTGCTATAATTGCAAATAATCCTGGTAGAATATTTGGTGGTGGACTTTGTAGTCTGTGGATTGATTCATAAATAAAAAAACAAGCAATCAAAAAAATCGCTATTCCTCCAACTAATCCTCCTAATGATTCAACTTTTCCATGTCCGTATGTGTGTTCAGCATCAGGTGGTTTCATTGCCATTTTTGCTGCCAAAAGCAAAACTATGGTAACTATGCTATCTAATAGTGCATGAATACTATCTGTAATTAATGCAAGACTGTTTGAAATTAAACCAAAAATTAATTCAACCAGAAAAGCAGAAAATATTGCTAATACTGAAACCTGTAAAACTCTAGTTCTTTGTACAAACATATTCCTACTTTTTGATAACCCTTTTCATATATTTCAGGTTTCTAGAATTTTATAATGATGAGATTCGTATTTTTATGTGATTTTTAATGTGAAAATTTAATTAAATTCAATAATATTCATTTTATCGAATTAAAACAAAGTTTAGTCAAAAATAATTATTCTTGTATTTTAATTCTGTCAATTTTTCTTTCATTGAAAACATAAATACTGATTATTCTTGAAATAAAATGAAA
>CALBNQ010000074.1 GCA_937896495.1 uncultured archaeon
TAGGAATTCCACTTTCTTGTGAAATCCCTACACCTCTAACAACAACTATTTTTTTGATTTCTTTAATTTGCTTTATAATTTTTTCAAACACTATTTGATTTCTATTTCTAAAAGATCTTTTGCAGTAATTACTGAATCATGAATTTTTCCAGCTTCATCCAAATGTCCTTTTTCATTTTTATATCTAGCTGAAAAATGTGTTAAAATCAAATTTTTTACTCTTGCATTTTTTCCTAATGTTGCAGCTTGTTTTGCAGTAGAATGACATGTATCTTGTGCTCTTTGTTTTTCTTCATTAAGAAATGTTGAATCAAAAACTAGATAATCACATCCAGTAAAAAATTTTTCCAATTTTTCAGTTGGCATTGTATCGCCTGAAATCCCTACTTTTTTACCTGGACGTTTTTCACCTAAAACTTCTTCAGATTTGATTATTCTTCCATTGATTTCAATTTGGTTTCCATTTTGTAATCTATTCCACAATTCTCCTTCTGGAATTTTTAATTCCTTAGCTTTTTTTACATTAAATCTTCCTGGTTTATCTTTTTCCTCAAATAGGTATGAATACGCTGTAATGGAATGATTGGCTTTGCATATACGTATAGAAAAATTTTCTTCTTCAATAATTTCTTTATCTTTAATTATATTAATCAAAATTGGAAATGATAAACCAAAATTCAACACTTTGATATTTGCAGCTATAAATTCATCAATTCCACTTGGACCAAAAATTTCCAAAATCTCGGTTCTATTTTGCATAGACATTGTTTGTAATAATCCTAAAATTCCTACACAATGATCTCCATGAAGGTGTGTAACAAAAATCTTCATTTTTTTATTCCATCCTAAACCTGATTTCATGTAGGAAATTTGTGCAGATTCTCCTGCATCAAACATTAGAATTTCCCCTTCTTTTACTAAACAAATACATGATAATCCCCTTCTTTCAGTAGGTTGTGCAGCTGATGTTCCTAAGAATACAAGTTTCATTTAATCAAAATTGTTCTAGTCAAGCTTTTATGCCTATAGATTTGATATTTTTTTAATCCTTTTAGTTTCAGATTATCTCCTAATTCTTTTTTGTACATAATTGCAACTTTTTTTCGTTTAGGAAGAATTGAGATGAATCTCTTCAAAACCTCTTCAGGTTTTTCACTAGTTTTAGAATTTAATCCATATGGCAAGTCAGTTACAATTCCATTGTATTTTTCAGAGATTTTTAGCATTTCTTGAAAATCAGCATTAATAATTTCAGATTTGAATTTGTTTTCTTTGATATTTTCTTTTGCAATTTTAAACATTTTCTTATCAAAATCCACTCCGATTGCATGAATTCCCATGGATTCAGCCTCCAAAAGTGTCGTTCCTGTACCACAAAATGGATCACATATTGTTTCACCTTGTTTTATACCGATCAAATTGATCATCGTTCTAGTTAATTTCCAATCTAATTCATGAGGATATGTTTTTGTTTTCTTTGGTCGTTCTTTTAGTTTTATTGTCTTTGAGAAACCAAAAAAATTTTCTTTGTTAGTAAAAATTAGATATACAATCATATCAGGATTTTCCATCTTTACTTTTGCATGAGAAAATTTTGAAATCATATCACCCATCGAATTTTCCAATTCTGGAATATTGAATTGATTTGATGATAAATTAATTATTCTACAAACAAAAGTTTTAGCATTTTTAAGAATTTCAAAATTTCCTTCATCTAAAAATAATCCTGACATTTTTCTTAATATTTGTCCTGATAC
>CALBNQ010000075.1 GCA_937896495.1 uncultured archaeon
ATTCTGATAAATGATTTTCAAATAAACAATGAAAATATTCATATTTATTTTTCAGGTAACGAAGGATTTCATGTTTATGTATATAATTCACAATTTCAACAACTTGGTTCTAGAGAAAGATCTGAACTTGTAGATTATTTTATGTTTAAAGGTGCAATTCCTGAAACATTTGGAATGAAAAAATTCAAACCAAATAGATTGTCTTTTTCTGACTTTAATCAATCAGGATGGAAAGGAAGATTTTCAAAACATATTTTTGGAACAAAGTCAAAACGTTCTAAAATTATTTCAGAATTGATTTCTAATGGCTATTCTTCGTTTCAAAAAACTCTTGATGATGTATCTCAAAATATTGGAGTAAAAATTGATCCTAATGTAACTATGGATATTCATAGAATTTTTCGACTACCTGGATCTATTAATAGTAAAAGCGGATTAACAAAAACTTTTTGTCCAGATCTGAAAAAATTTGATCCATATACTGAAGCGTCTTTTCTTGCTGATGATAATATTGAAGTTTTAGCAAATTGTCCAATTGAATTAAAATTAAAAAATAGAAAATTTGGACCGTTTTTCAATGAAAGAATAACTGTTCCTAGATTTGCAGCAGTTTACATGGTCTGTAAAAAATTAGCATCATTAGACTAATTTTACAGGTAAGACATTAATTTACCAAATCTAAATCAAACTTGATTTTGTATAGTGCATCTACTGATAAGCAAACTCCGCCACCTGATGCTGGAAAATTTATCCGATTAGGAATTATTGCGATTATTGGAATTGTAATTTTTGCCATGGTTGGAAATCAGGCTGTTGTTTTATCAATGAATTTTACCGAATTTGGTGAACAGTTCACTAAACCTTTGTTTTATACCCTAATTTCTACATTAATTTTATCAATTATTGCTCTTGTGCGTGTAAATATCTCAGGACGTTCTTCAATTTTTTGGTATGGAATCAATACTGCAATTGGATTTATTGGCCAAGGTGGACAACAACAAATCTCAAATAATATTTCAAGTTTTAAAGATTACAAATTATCTTCACCTCAATTCATTATATGGC
>CALBNQ010000076.1 GCA_937896495.1 uncultured archaeon
ATCAAAAACCAATTCCCAATAGATATCAAATTCTTGTAGATGTGAAAGGGGGGACATTATTCCATTTTCAATATCATCGAAATGTGAATTTGTTAGTAATGGAAACAAATTAAATTCAAAATCATTATTTTTCATGATTTTATCTATAAATTTGAGGATTCCTTGTCTGTTTTTCTTGTTGTTGCCGTAATGTTCTAGTTGTCTCTTCCATCAAATTTCTGTGTTGTATTCGTAAATGCTCAATCTTTTTTTGTATATCAGTAGTATCAATTTTTACATCAAGAACTTTGGCAAGTGTTGTAATGGCTGCAATAGATGCAGTAAGATCAGGAAAATATGGGTGACATTCAGCATAAAGGAACAGTATTGGGATCTTGGTTTTCTTAAACACTGAAATTATTATAGCATCTGTCCCAAAAATTGAACCATCTAAAAATTTTGGAATTTGATTTTTGTAAAGTACTTCATCCATAGAAAGATGAGTGCTCAAACCATAGATTTTTGGAGTCTTGACTTGTTTGTTTATTGTTTCCATGCCACTAACGATGATGATTTTTTTGATTAAGTGTTTTTTACAAAATTTATGAATTGACTGAACAAATTCTATTGCAAGGAATTGATCTAAAGGAACATCAGAGATTATCACAAACAAATTATTTTTACCATAAGCACGAATTGGCGCAAGAATCTCACCATCTTCTACAAATACAGTAGGAGGAAGATCATTTATCTGAATTTCATCAATTTTATTCATTTTCAAATAATGGATCAGATAGGAAATTGAGAAAGTTCCAACTAAACCATTGCTAGGAAATCCAACAAGTAATGTTTTTTCTCCAGAATTTAATTTCATCATTTCAAACTAATATCATATACAAAATCAATGGTTAAAAGAAAAACCCTGATTTCTTGAATTGATTTTCAATTATGATAATTTCAAATTATTCTATTTTTTTAATTTCAATTCTAATTTCATTTAGTTCCTTTTCAAGTTTTTCTTTGTCATTTTGAGAAATAGAGTTTTCACAAAGTTTTCTTAGAATAAAAAATTCTTTGTTTTTTAATGATGAGAGGTAATCAAAACTAGTCATGATTTATTTGAATAATGAATCTATTTGATCTTTGTATTTTGAAACAATTTTTCCAAATTCTATAAAATCCTCATGAGTAGGATATTTCATTCGTATTGTATATTGATTTAAAAAAATTGAAAGGGCATATCCTGCTATTAGTCCATAACAGGCATTGGATAAATTATCAGAAAATGGAAATGCATTTTTAATAAATGGTAAGTAAATTTTGGTTTGTTGAATTAATAAAGATATTTGAGATTCTACATTGTCTCGGATTTCTTTTTGTATGCCCATTGATTAATTACATCAAACATAATTATAAAATGTGAATTGAATTATCATACTTGATTTTTATTTAATTTTCAAAAGTGAAAATCAATTTTGAAAATCAACATTAGTAGAAATATCTGTTTTTGAAATACAAAAATCGTGTCTCATATACAAACTACATCTGATGGGGTTCCTGTAATTGTATTAAAAGAAGGTTCAAAACAATCTAGAGGAAAGGATGCTCAAAGAAACAATATAGCTGCTGCAAAACTAGTATCAGAAATTATTAGCAGTAGTTTAGGACCTCGGGGTATGGATAAAATGTTAGTTGACACCATGGGTGATATTACCATTACAAATGATGGTGCAACTATTCTAAAAGAAATGGATGTTCAACATCCTGCAGCAAAGATGATGGTCGAGGTTGCAAAAGCCACAGATAGTGAAGTAGGAGATGGAACTACTTCTGCAGTAGTATTTGCAGGTTCCTTATTAGAAAAAGCAGAGTCTCTAATTGATAATGAAATTCATCCTGTAATAATTGCAGATGGGTATAAAAAAGCACAAAAACAATCAGTTATTTTACTTTCAGAAATAGCAAAATCAATCGATCCTAACAATAAGAAAATTTTAGAACAAATTGCAAATACATCAATGCAGACAAAACTAGTTTCAGTAGAAGCTACGGATTTGGCAAAACTAGTTGTAGATGCCACATTAACTGTGATGGAAGAAAAATCAGGCAATCATAAAGTGATTATTGATAACATTAAAGTCGATAAAAAAACAGGAGGTTCCATTTCAGACAGTCAAATGATTAATGGGATTGTGTTAGATAAAGAAATAGTTCATAGTAATATGCCAAAAAAAGTGTCTGATGCAAAAATTGCATTAATTAGTTCTCCATTAGAAATTGAGAAAACGGAATTTGATGCAAAAATTAACATTTCCAGTCCAAATCAAATTAAAACTTTCATGGAAGAAGAAAATCAAATTTTGAAAGAAATCGTAGAGAAGATAAAATCCACAGGCGCCACAGTAGTATTATGTCAAAAAGGAATTGATGATATTGTTCAACACTACCTTTCAAAATATGAAATTCTCACTGTACGAAGAATAAAAGAAAGTGATATGACAAAGCTTGCAAAAGCCACAGGCGGGAGAATTGTAGGCAGTATTAATGATCTTTCAGAAAAAGACCTGGGACAAGCTAACAATGTAGAAGAAAAATCAATTGAGGAGGATAATTGGGTGTTTATAGAAGATTGTAAAAATCCAAAGGCAGTTACTTTGTTAATTCGGGGGGGATCACAACGAGTAATTGATGAAGCAGAACGTTCAATTCATGATGCATTAATGGTTGTAAAGGATGTAATTGAAAAACCTCTGATTCTTCCTGGTGGAGGAGCTCCTGAAGAATACATTGCAACAAATCTTAGAATTTGGGCAAAAACCCTATCTGGAAGAGAACAATTAGCAGTTGAAAAATATGCTGAAGCAATTGAATCCATTCCATTATCATTGGCAAAAAATGCAGGTATGAATCCAATTGATGCCATCACAAATTTAAGATCTATTCATAGTTCAGGTGAAAAATTTGCAGGTGTAGATGTAATTAATGGTAAAATTGTAAACATGGAACAACTTGAAATTATTGAACCACTAAAAGTTAAAGAACAAATTATCAAATCAGCTACTGAGACTGCAAATATGATTCTAAGAATAGACAATGTAATTGCAGTTTCAAAATCATCATCTTCAGTACCGCCCTCAATGCCACCTTCAGGTATGGGAATGTATTGATTTTTAATTAAGTATTTGAATTTTTTAAAATAATAATTTGTAATTAATAATTCACAATCAAAATTTTAATTCAGATCGAAATAAAACACAGAAACATTGCACAATTCCTTTGCACATTTTTTGGGTTAACACCCAATGTTTCTGTGGTGGAATCAAATCTAAATTTGACTCAAATTTAATACGTCAAAATAGTAATTAAAGAGGTTATAGCATTATCACATTTGAATACATCAAGAAAATGTTAATTTCTTAATAATACAATGTTATACATAACTCAAAAAATTACAATAATAAAATCAAATGGAACCAAAGTAACTTTTAATCCAAACAAGATAATTTCTACATGTAGACGAGCAGGGGCAAATAAAGATGCAACAAAAAGAATAATCAAAAAAATTTGCGGACAGATTTACCGTGATGTGAAAACTAGAGAT
Organism: uncultured archaeon; assembly: GCA_937896495.1. Lineage (GTDB taxonomy): Archaea > Thermoproteota > Nitrososphaeria > Nitrososphaerales > Nitrosopumilaceae > Nitrosopumilus. The sequence goes on from CALBNQ010000076.1 coordinate 3,581, forward strand.
ATTTATAAAATGGTACTAATTGCATTAAGTGAAGAAAAACATGGCATTGCACTCAAACAAAAATATCAACTAAAAGATGCAATAATGAGACTAGGGACTGAAGGGTTTTTGTTTGAAAATTATGCAAGTGTGATCTTAAAAAATTCTGGATACAAAATTGCCAAAATTAGGAGTAAAACTAGAGGAAAATGTGCCACTCATGAAATAGATTTGATTGTTTTTTCAGATGATGAACGGATTTTGGTGGAATGTAAATATCACTCAAAACATGGTGCATATACAGGTCTTAAAGAGTCTCTATATACACATGCAAGATTTCTAGATACGCAGCCATATTTTGATTCAGAGTATCTAATTTGCAATACCAAAGTTTCTACAGATGCAAAAAAATATGCCAAATGTGTTGGACAAAAAATTCTCTCATGGAGATACCCTCCAAAAAATAGTCTTGAAAACATTATAGAAAAAAATAATTTGTATCC
>CALBNQ010000077.1 GCA_937896495.1 uncultured archaeon
GGTTCGACTGTTGGTTCGACTGTTGGTTCGACTGTTGGTTCGACTGTTGGTTCGACTGTTGGTTCGATAACTAAATTATTAAAAGAAGAGCCAACAATTTCTACTTCTTCAGTTCCAAAAGGTAACTCGATACTTAGAGTTCTACTTTGTAAAGTCGTTTGAGTTTCAGTAAATTTTGGTTCATCACCATCAACTAAAATGATAAAGTCATCATCCTCACCATTAAAAGTAGAATCAAAAAAAGATCTATCCAGCATTATATCTAAAATTCCAGGAGAATCAGTTACATCAACTGAAATTATCATAGATATAAAATCCAAATCTAATTCAGTATTAGAAATGGTCAGTCCAGTTGCAGTATAATCAATATCAAAGGATGTCCCTTCAACATCAACAGAAAAAGTTTCAGCATATACAAAAGCAGATGAAAGTAGAGTTAAGAAAATCAAGCCTAATGAAATTTTCAACAAAGTATCAATATTTGGAGAATGATTTTGTTTTTTATTTTGAATATTCTCCAATACGGACTTGTCTGACATGCTAGATTTCCTCAAAAAGGGTGTTAAAAACAAAGAGACGATAATTAATCACGTATGTGTCAATTTTTTTGATTTTTTATAAAAATTAGGCACAATAGTAATTCTAAATCTAAATGACACCACGAAGTATCTGAATGATTTTTTCAGCTATCACATTTGCAGCTAAAGATTGAGCCTCTTTTGTTTGAGCACCAATGTGAGGAGTCAAAATAACATTATCTAATTCTGCAAGTTTTGTTCCAATTGCAGGTTCTTTTTCAAATACATCCAAAGCTGCACCTCCCAAGGTTCCAGATTTTATTGCATCATACAATGCATCCTCATCAACTACACCTCCTCTTGAAGTGTTGATGATTTTTGCAGTATTTTTCATTGTGGACATTTTTTGTGCATCTAAAAGATGGTATGTTGAATCCAATAACGGTACATGTATGGAAATATAATCAGAACTTTGTAAAAGAGTATTCAAGTCTGCTTTCATTAATCCTACTTCTTTTGAAAATTCTTCATCAATTGGAACTACATCATATCCAATGATATTCATGTTAAGTGCATGAGCAAGTCTACCTAGTCTCTTACCAATATTTCCTAATCCAATAATTCCAAGATACTTTCCTCGTAGTTCAGTTCCCTTTAGTTCCTTTTTGAGCCATTGTTCATTTCTTATTGCTCTATCACCTCTAGCAGTTTGTCTTGCTAAAGATAACATCAAACCTAAAACTAATTCAGCTACTGCATTCATTGCACCTTCTACGGCATTAATTACACGAATGTTTTTTGTTTTTGCTGCATCTTGATCAACGTTATCTAATCCCACACCAACTCGTGCAATTATTTTACAATTATCGGCCCTTTCAATAATCTCTTTAGTTATAGTAGTTCTACTTCTAACAATTACGATATTGAAACTAGAAATTTTTTCTAAAATTTCTTCAGGAGTAATGGTTGGTTCGTAAGAAACTTTCAAACCATTATCTTCTAAAATTTTATTTAAAATTGGATCAACTTCATCACAAATCAAAACTGAATCTTCAAAACTCATGTATTGATTAAAAAATGTGCAGAATATAATTCATTAAAAAAAACAAAAAAATGAAAAAATGAAGATTGATTAGCCTAAGATCATTTCAGCTACTACAGGAATTACTTCCCATAGAGGAATTGCACCTTCTGCTTTCAATTCAGAAACGACATCATCAGTGTATAGACCATGTATGTTTATTGCTGGATGTGCAATACTGTTTGCTCCCATTGGTGGGACAGCATCACTTGGGTTACCTAATGCATAAGCATAGGATGGTACTGCTTCAGGTAAGACGCCTGCATCAACTAAAACAGGGTTTAAGTTGAATGGGTCACCTGCAACAAATAGACCAATACCGCCAGTGTAAATTGCTGCATAGTCGTGGTTTACAAGAGCATAAACTCCTGGTTCATCAAACACTAAATCTACAATCATGTTTTGTGATCCACCGAGTAACCATGTTTCAGTTGCTCCGGATTGGACTCTGTTACCTTGGACAACTCTATCCAAAATTTCTCCAACAATGTGGAAGAATAATGGTTCGTTACCATGGTTTTCAATAAAGAGTCTTACATGTTGATCATTTTCAACATACATAAGTTGTGATTGCATGTGTTCTAGTTCTAGACCGTTCCATGGTTGTGCAACAAAGATGTTGTCATTTACATCACCTTTGATAAGCAAATTGTGTGCCATGTTTGGTACATAACCAAATTGAATACCGTTAACTACGGTTGCAGAGTTATGATGTTGGAACATTGCTCCTGCATCATAATTGCCATCTTCGTTAAGATATAGTTGGTTGAACTGTAGTTGGAACTCTAATGCGTCTGCATCGTAGAATACTCTATCGAGTTCACCGCTACCACTGGTTTTCTCTACCATTAATTTCTTGTATCCATTTGCAGGATCAACAATTGCAATTCCGTACATGCCGGAAAATACGTGTTGGTCCATACCAATTAGGTGGACACCAGAGCAATGGTATTTGAATACACCAGCAGATTCTGCGATGTAACAGTATTGACTAGTCTCTCCAGGATTAACTGAATCGAATGCTAATGCTGTTATTTGTGATGCGTGCATGTCGTTACCGTGACCGGTAATTTCATCAGCTGGAATTGATAATGTCATTTGTACAACGTCACCTTGTGTAACTCTAAGTGTTGGTCCTGGGACTTGTCCACTAAAAGTCATGGCGTTGTATGTTTTTCCTCCCATAATTGGAAGTTCGACACTTTCACCAGTTAGATTGAACTCAACTACGTTGCGTCCAGTATCTGCAAGTGCACCACAATCAGTTTCTGCGAATGCTTGAGGCATTACAAGTTGTAAACCGCCCATTTGATGGATTTGTTCAATTACATTGACATCCATTTCTGCAATATCAAGTGATTGTCCAGCAATCTGGGTTTGTGTGTATGTGCTTCCGAATAAGGTTGCTCCCATTACAGCTACTGCTGCAATTGTGAAGAGCATACTAACTCGCTTATTCATGTTCTCACAAATTTTTCTTCGATATATAATGCTTAACGTAGATCTTATCATACTGAAAAGAATGAATAGGGATTAAGTCATCAATATACGTATGAAGTTCAGGACAGATGAAGATTCTTTAGGCAAAGTCAAAATTCCAGCAGATGCATACTATGGTGCATTTACAGGAAGGGCGATCAAGCAATACCATGTAACTGGAAACAAAAGCCATGTGAATTTGATTAAGTCCTTTGTAATGATAAAGCGTTCAGCTGCTGTTGCAAATATGAAAACTAAAGCCATCGATTCAAAACGTGGAAAAGCAATTGTTTCTGCATGTGATAGAATTCTATCTGGAAAATTTGTAGACCAATTTGTAGTTGATATGATAAACTCAGGGGCAGGTACTGCATTTAATATGAATTCAAATGAAGTAATTGCAAATGTTGCATTAGAAGTTCTCCATAAGAAGAAAGGACAACATCAATTCTTACATCCAAATGATCATGTCAACATGTCACAATCAAGTAATGATACATATCCAACTGCAATGCATGTTGCAATTTTGATGAATCTCAAAGAAACAATTCCTGCAATTGATATTTTAATAAAATCATTATCTAAAAAAGCAAAACAATTTTCATCATTTAAAAAAATCGGAAGGACTCATCTTATGGATGCATTACCAGTTACACTTGGAAGTGAATTTGCAGCTTATGTAACATCAATTAGTAAAGCACGTAATGAAATTGTTTCATCTCAAAAAGAATTACAAAATGTTGCACTTGGAGGAACAGCAGTAGGTTCTGGTGCAAATACACCAAAAGGATATAGAAAAATTGCAATATCAGAACTTGGAAAAATTTCTAAACTTTCACTAAGACCAGAAAAAGATATGCAACATGGTTTACAAAGTAAATTTGCAGTGGTAAATGCATCAAGTGCATTACGAAACTTGGTATTAGAAATTGGAAAACTTTCAAATGACATAAGATTAATGGCATCAGGTCCTATTGCAGGGTTAGCAGAGTTAGGAATTCCAGCAGTACATGCAGGTTCATCAATCATGCCAGGAAAAGTAAATCCATCATTGGCTGAATGTATGAATATGATTTGTTTTAATGTGATTGGAAATGATACAGCAGTATCATATGCAGCACAAAGCGGACAATTTGAATTAAACGTGATGTTGCCAGGGATGCTAAAGTGTATGTTAGAATCAACAGACATGCTCAAAAATTTCTTACCCATATTTTCTGCAAATCTAATTGATGGTCTTACTGCAAATAAGGACAAATTACGTGCAGATATCGAGAATAGTCCAGTAATAGTTACGTTGTTAACTCCAAAAATAGGATATCTAAAATCAGCACAGTTATTCAAAGAGTCATTAAAAACAGGAAAAACAATCAGAGAACTTGTAGTATCCAAGAAGTTAATGAGTAACAAAGAAATCGATTCATTATTTGGTTAGATAATGGCAAAGATTTTTGTAGAATCTTACGGATGTTCTGCAAGTTTTGCAGATGGTGAAATGATTTCAGGATTAATTCTTAATGGAGGCCATACATTAGTTGATAATTCAACTGAATCAGACCTAAACATAGTTGTGACATGTTCAGTTAAAGATGCTACAGCAAACAAAATGATTCATAGAATAAAATCATTAAAATCAAAACCACTTGTTGTTGCAGGATGTTTACCAAAAGCAGAACAAGTAACTGTAGAAAAATTTACAGAAAACGCCAGTTTGCTTGGACCTAATTCACTTGGAAAAACACTTCAAATAATTGATTCTACATTGAAAGGTAAAAAACAAATTGCATTAAATGATACAGATTTATCAAAAGTGGGTCTTCCAAAAGTTAGACTTAATCCAGTGGTAGGAATTGTGGAAATTGCAAGTGGATGTATGAGTGAATGTACATTTTGTCAGACAAAATTATCGAAAGGAGATCTTACAAGTTACAGATTAGGAGATATTGTTAGACAAGTTCAAACTGAAATTAAAGAAGGGTGTAAGGAAGTATGGTTAACATCTACAGATAATGGATGCTATGGGTTTGATATAGGAACTGACTTGCCAACACTAGTAAATTCAGTTACAGAAATTCCAGGTGATTTTATGATAAGAGTAGGAATGATGAATCCAATGTATATGCCAAGAATAAAAGAAAATTTGATTAAATCATTTAACAACGACAAAGTCTTCAAATTTCTCCACATTCCAGTACAATGTGGAAGCAACAAAGTACTAAACGATATGAAAAGAGGCCATACATCTGAAACATTTAGAGAAATTGTAAAAAAAGTAAATGAACAGTTTGAGAGATTTACAATTTCAACAGACATCATAGTTGGGTTTCCTACAGAAACTGAAGATGATTTTCAAAAAACAGTGGATTTACTAGATGATATCAGGCCAGATGTTGTGAATTTATCAAAATATAGTTCAAGACCAGGAACAGATGCAGCAGAGATGAAGCAAATCGATGTTGCAGAAGTAAAGAGGAGAAGCAAGTTAATTTTTGAACAGATCAATAAAATATCAATAGAAAACAACAAAAAGTGGATCGGTTGGAAAGGAAAAGTTTTGTTTGATGAAAAGACAGAAGACGGAATTAAGGGAAGAAATTATGCATACAAACCTATTTTCGTTAAAGATGATGTAGATATTGGTCAATCCCACATAGTCAAAATAGCAGGAGTTGCAGTAAACACACTACTTGGAAAGATCGCAAGCTAAATTTTTTAGATCTAGAATTTGATTAAAAAAACGTAAGAAGGTTTTTTATCCAAATCAGAAAACAAGATTAGAAATGAGTTATCAAATGAAAGAACCAATTTTAGTAATAGGCTTAGGCGGAGCAGGTTCAAAGTTAGCAATTAAAGCCAAAGATACACTCAATTCAGATTGTTTACTAATTAGTAATGATCAAAAAGATTTTTCAACAGTTAATTCTTCTATTCACATTTCAACTGAATCAATAATCAACCCATCTGTTCAATTAATCAGAGGTTCAACATACAAAGAATTTGATGAAATTAAATCAAAAATTTCAAAATATTCTACAATTCTAATGATGAGTAATCTTGCAGGAAAAGCAGGAGCAGCAATTGCACCAGTGGTTTCAGAGATATGTAAAGAAGCAGACAAAGGATTGATTTCATTTGCCATCATGCCTTTCAAATATGAGAAAGATAGAATTTTCAATTCAGGAATTTCATTGAAAAGAGTCAGAGAAAATTCAAAATGCACCATTGTATTAGATAATGATTCATTGTTAGATAGTAATCCAGATCTTAGTGCCAAAGCATGTTACGATATTGCAAATTCAGCAATCATGCACGTTGTTAAATCATTAGAATCATCTGAAGTATCAACTGAAACAAGTATTCTTTCAACAAGTAAAGAAGGTCAAGATATTGAAGATTCACTTAGAGATTCACTAAAAATGCTTTATGATAATGCACCACCAAATGCTATCAAACGTTCAATGTTGTATGTTGTAGGAGGAAACAATATTCCAGTAGGAGTATTAAACTCAATTACAAATCTAACTAATGGAATTATCAATGAAAGTAATTCACATATTGATATGGTATCTACTGAAGAATCTAAAGTAGTAATGGTATCATCAATTCAAGGAATGAGTAAATTTGATAGTTATGACCCACTTGGAGTGATTCCTCAAGAAAACACACTTGATTGGTCAACACCAGATTGCAGTATTGACTGTAAACTAGACTTGTATCAATTAGAATAAAATTATTTCAAAATTTTAATTTTTAAGATTAATTATTTAGAATCTGTCTTTGGTGTTTCTTTAGCTGGTTCTTCTGTCTTTGGTGTTTCTTTAGCTG
>CALBNQ010000078.1 GCA_937896495.1 uncultured archaeon
TTGATGTTTGATTTAACTAAAAAATCTGTAATTTCTGTAAATGTATCTAATTGTTTTGTTGTTGTATTTTTTGACTCTATGGAATCTTGGAGTAATTTTTCTTGGTGTACAATATCTTTTTTTAATTTTGCAGATTCGTCTTTTAGGGAATCATATTTTTTTTGTTGCTCTGATATTTTTTGAGGTACATCACATAATGGAATGTCTGATCTCTCTTGCATGTCCCTTAATTGTTTTGAAGAATCAACAAATTCAGGTAATGTAATTTTTTTCTCATCCATGTATGAGAATATTTTTGAAATATCTGGTAAATTATCTATGTCTACACTGTTTTTCTTTAAAATACTGTAAACCCTAATGGCATTGCTGGCATCATTCAAACTCAAACCATTTTTTCTCCAGATTCTACTTTGTGATATAATGGAATCATGATCTTGTGATTCCAAAGATTTCACATGTTTTGTAATGACTCCTGAAATACTTCCAGTGGCTTTTCCTGTGATATTGTGAATCTCATCATTTGAATTTCCAGAGTAATGCAAATCCAGTATCCGAACTTTTTCTGATTCTGTTAGGGGTAGTACCATACAGTGTATCAATTAAAGCTGTTATAAAGGTTACGGTACCACTACCGTACAATACCTTAAATTAAATCTGATTCATGAGATATGTTGGTATTCTCATCATACCCATCAAATGTTTCATCATACCCATCAAATGTTTCATCAAATCAAATTTTTTAATTCCAACTCTGAATCGTGCGTAAATCCCGCTAGTGTGGATAAGAATAACACTTGATGAAAATGGTGATACAGTTGAGGAATAAACAGATAATCTACAGATTACAGTATATCAAAATTATAAATTCAGATTTTTATTATAACAAAGATTTCAAATAGTCATGATCAAACAAGAAGATGCAAAAAAAGTTGTAGAAGTGATTGGAAATAACCTCATAGGAGTCTCACATGATTCAAATAATTTTCAGAAGTTACCAGATTCATTTTGGGGGTATTTTGCCAGAGGTCACGATACAAAAGGAACGTTTGGAGTAATTGTCACATATTCAGAAAACGGAAAAGATGTAGATGAATTAATTGACATGTATGAAAAATGGGCTAAAAAAAATAAAACTAAAGATTTAGAATGATTATTTCGTCTCTTTCAAAAGTTTTCGATAACCCTGACATTCTTTACAGATAGGTTTTCCTTTGTATTTTGGATTTCCATCTGAAATTTTAAGAGTGGCAGGATTGTTTTTACAAATACAGCAATTTACCATTTAGAATACGATGAAAAATCTAATTAATAAAAATTGGTAATACTACAAATTATCAGTAAAAAGAGAAACCCCTCCTACAAATTATCAGTTATGTGTTTTGTAAACTCTGTAGTTGTTTTATCGCCACCAATATCCTTTGTTTTTACACCAGACTTTACCAAATCAAAAATTGTCGATTCTAATTTTTTGGAAACTTCAAAACATTTTGGATCGTCATATTTTGTACCAAGCCAATCAAGCATCATTTTAATTGAAAGTAAAAATGACGAAGGATTTGCAATATTTTGTCCTGCAATATCAAATGCAGCTCCATGAACGGGTTCAAATAATGCAAAATCATCACCCATGTTTGCTGCAGGTGCCATTCCTAATCCACCTACAACTTGAGAAGATTCATCAGATAAGATATCGCCAAACAAGTTAGTAGTTACAATTACATCAAATTTTTCGGGTTGTCGAATTAAATTCATTGCACATGCGTCAACATACATTTCTTCAAATAAAATATCAGGATAATCTTTTGAAACATCAATACAAGATTTTGCAAATAAACCATCAGTAACTCTCATCACATTTGACTTATGAACACATGTTACTTTTTTCATAGAATTACGTTGCTTTGCAGTTTCAAAGGCATATTTGGCAATTCTTTTGGATGCATCTTCAGAAATAATTCTCAAAGCAACAGCAGACGTACCTAAACTAAATTCTTTTCCAGTGTAAAGATCTTCAGTATTTTCTCGTACAATTACCATATCAATATCATCACGTAATGCAGGCATATGTGGATATGATTTTGAAGGTCGAATATTTGCATAAAGATCAAGCATACGTCTCAATACAACAATTACATCAGCTGCACTTTCGCCAACTGGTGCCTTTAGACATACATCAGACTGTTTGATGGTTTCAACTACATCATCAGGTAATGCTTTTCCTGTTTGTTCAAGTGCTTTATCTCCTGCAACCAATTTTGAAATTTCAAATTTTAAATCAAATTTATCACCGATTGTTTCTAATACGGAAATTGCTGATTCAGATAATTCAGGACCAATTCCATCACCAGTAATTAACGAAATTTTGTACACAAATATGAAAAAATATTGAGGAATTTTAATGGTTAGTTTTACAAGAGTTTTTCTAGATACAATTAAGAGTAAAATGAACTCAATTCATGATTTAAAATCATTGATAATGTGGATGATAATCAGATTACTTTTTTTCTTGAAGTAATTTTTTGAGCATCACACGATTTATTGCATCAATTACAGCTTTAACAGAGGTAGTAACAATATCTTCTCCAACGGATTTTGCAGATACTTTGTTACCTGATGCATCTTCAACTTTTACTGTTACTTCACATAACGCACCAGAACCACCAGAAATTGATGCTAATCCATAATCTTTAATTCTAATTTCAGAGAGTTTTCCCGTAATTTTTTGAATTGCATTTAATGCAGCATCTACTGGACCTACACCATAATCAGTTCCAACATGATCCTCACCATCAACACTCAATTTTACAAATGCGTATGGCATAGTTCCAATTCCTGTGGATACTGAAAAACCAGTTAATTGAACAATTCTTTTAAGATCTTTTTCACCCATTACTTCACTTGCAATAGAAAGTAATTCCACATCAGTGAGTTGTTTTCCTTGATCACCAATTACTTTGACTTTGTCTAAAATCTGCTGTGATTGTTCTTCAGTGGGTTTTACACCATATTCTGCAAGCATTGCATTCATTCCATGAACTCCTGCATGTTTTCCAACTTGAAGCCATCTTTTTCGTCCAACTAATTCAGGGCTAATGGGTTCGTAAGTAAGAGGATTATTCAATACACCATGAGTATGGATTCCAGATTCATGTCCAAATGCATTAGCACCAACAATTGCCTTATTTGGTTGAACAATAATTCCAACAGTTTTTGAGATAAATCTAGATGCATCATAAATTGATTCAGAGCAGATATTCGTTTCATATTGTTGTTTATGGGGCAAACATTTGAGTGCCATAGAAAATTCTTCCAAGGATGCGTTACCAGCTCGTTCCCCAATTCCATTAATTGTTACATGTGCACATGCCGCCCCTGCATGAATTCCAGCCAAAGAATTTGCAACAGCCAATCCAAAGTCATTATGACAATGAACACTTACGGGAAGTTTTGTAGATTCTATAGTGTCACGAGTAATCTCAGCGATATATTCAGGAGTAGCATATCCCACAGTATCAGGAATGTTTACTCTGTCTGCACCTGCTTTTGCAACATCACCAAAAACTTTTTTCAAAAATTCTCGGTCAGTTCTTGATGCATCCTCTGCTGAAAATTCAACTTGAAGACCACGAGATTTTCCATACTCTACGGCTTCAATTGCTTTTTCAAGTGCTTGGTCTCGAGTCATTTGGAGTTTGTGTTCCAAATGTATATCAGAAGTTGCAATAAAGGTGTGAATGTAATTTAATCCAGCATCAACTGCAGCATCAATATCCTTTTTGATAGTTCTAGTTAATCCTGCAATTTCACAAGATAGTCCTTCTGAAGTAATCATCTTGATGGCTTTAGATTCACCTTCAGAAATAACTGGGAAACCAGCTTCTATTGCATCAACACCCAATTCATCAAGTTTTTTTGCAATAGATAATTTTTGTTCAGGAGATAAAGAAACACCAATGGTTTGTTCTCCATCTCTTAATGTTGTATCAAAAATTCTAATTTTCATGATTCACTCCTTTGTAAAGCAGCAACACCAGTTCTTGCAACATCAATGATTCCAAATGGTTTTACTAACTCTTCAAAGGCATTAGTTTGATCAGGGGTTGCAGTTAATTCAACCATAATAGAATCCTTTTTAACATTATGAACTTGTCCGCCATATGCATTTGCTATTTTGTTTACCTCCATACTGTCATTTGCATTACTTAGTTTTATCTTAAAAATACTCAATTCACGAAATAGTGTTTTATGTTCATCTAATTGTTTGACCTCTACAGTGTCAATCATTTTATCAAGTTGTTTGACAATTTGAGTAATTTGTTTTTCATCACCATATGTGGTGATAGTCATTCTAGAATGTTCAGGATTTTCAGTAACACCAACAGATATACTATCAATATTGAAATTTCTAGCCCTGAAAAGATGAGTCACCTTAAACAAGATTCCAGGTTTATTTTCAACTAAAAGAGAAAGAATTGCCCACATAATTAATCACTATGAAGGTAGCACCATATCAGAAAGAGAAGTTCCAGGAGCTACAAAAGGTAAAACATCTTCTTCAGGATCAATTGGAATATCAATAACTGTTGCAACATCACTGCTTAATGCAGTTTTGATTGCTTTGTCAAGTTCATCCATAGATTGAGCTCTAAGGCCTTGAGCACCATAAGATTCTGCTAATTTAACATAATCAGGACAACTTTTTTGATCAACTCCAATCATTCGTCTATCATAGAAAGTTCTTTGCCATTGAGCAACCATTCCCAATGTAGCATTATTTAACACAAATACAATTACTGGAATATCTTCTAAGACTGCAGTTGCAAGTGAATTTTCAGTCATTGCAAAACTACCATCACCGGCAATATCCACAACTGGGACATCAGGTCTAGCAACTTTAGCACCAATTGCTGCAGGAAATCCCCAACCCATAGTTCCAAGCCCAGTAGAACTAAAGAAAGTGCCAGGTTGAATTACATCATAAAACAACGATGCCCACATTTGATGTTGTCCTACTTCAGTAGTTACAACAGATTCTTTAGGTAATAATTCTCGAAGTTTACGTAAAATTTTTGCAGCACCCATTTCACCAGGATGAATTTTCAAATTTTCTTTCCAATACTCTCTTGTCTCCCTAACATGTTTTGTCCAAGGAGAGTCATCAGATTTTTTAAGTGATTTTTGTAATAACAGTTTCACCATAATTCTAAGATTCACACGTACATCACCTACAACTGCAAGTTGTGCAGTTTGATTTTTACCAATCTCTGCAGGATCAACATCCATATGAATAATTTTCAAACCTTTTTCAAAAGTTTCAAAAGTTCCAACAGACCTATCAGAAAATCTAGTACCAATAGCCAACACACAATCAGCTTCTGCCATGATTTTGTTTGCCTCTGCACGTCCATGCATTCCAATAGAACCTAAACACAAAGGATGGTTTTCAGGAAACGCACCCTTTCCTTTAAAAGTTGTAACAACTGGAAGTACAAGCGTTTCTGCAATAGATTGTAATTCAGCAAATGCTGAAGATATGATAGTTCCACCACCAGCTAAAATTACAGGTTTTTGTGCATGAAGTAACATATCAATTGCTTTTTCAACTGCGACAATATCAGGATCAGTCCAAGGATTATATCCTTGAATTTTAAATTCATCAGGGAAAATCATTTCAGCTTCATTTTGTTGAACATCTTTTGGAATATCAATTAGTACAGGTCCAGGTCTACCAGTTTCTGCAATGTAAAATCCTTTTCGAACTACTTCAGGAATTTCAGCAGCAGTTCTTGGTTGATATGCATATTTTACGACAGGGTTTGCCATTCCAATAATATCGCTTTCTTGAAATGCATCTTTTCCAATCATGGCAACAGGAACTTGTCCAGTAACTGCAATCATTGGAGAGGAATCAGCTTGTGCAGTGGCAATTCCAGTCAAAATATTTGTAGCACCAGGTCCAGATGTAGCAAAACAAACACCAGGTTTTCGAGAAACACGTCCAAAACCATCAGCCATATGAGAAGCAGATTGTTCATGTCGTGCTAAAATATGTCGTATATCACATCGTGAGAATTCATCATACATTGGAAGATTAGAGCCACCAGGTAAGCCAAATACTTGTTTGACACCTTCTTTTTCCATTGCAGTCATCAAGGCTTTTGCACCAATCATAGTTTCCATTTTATTCATCAAATCTTTTTCCATAATTTTAATGTGTTAAAATTTTCAGTGTTTTTACAGCAAAATCACTTGTTTTTTATCAAGTGGTTCAAACAAAATAATGTTCATTGAAATCATAAAAAATAATCAAATTGTAATTAATAAAGATTGTCAGGGAAAATATGTAGGTGTGTTTACAGGGTACATAAGACTTAAACTGATAATTTTCATGTTTGAAGTGACTACAATTGTCAGACAATGAAGAGATCATAAAAATAATTGAAACATTATTTGAATCTGGAATCACAAAAAATTTTTCAGAATTAAGAAATATTCATTTGAATGATCCAAAATTCTCTAGTTTTAGTGATTTACCACCATACGATCTAAAAGATTTTCAAAATACAATTGAATTAGAAGAATTAAAGTTTGTAAGTATTTCAGATTACAGTTATGAAATTAAAAATCCAAAAATCAGTATTTTTGAAAATACAGCAATTGTTGCAATGGAGTTAATTCAAAAAGGAATGTTAGTAGATACTAAAGCATACACAGGAGAACATATGATGATTAATGGAAGAGCAACATTTGTGTTAGTAAAGCAACCAACATGGAAAATTGCTCATATTCACCTATCAAAAACAGAAATTTGATCAGGATGTAGATTTAGGTTTGTTTGATTTGTTTTTATTTTGATTAGGTTTGTTTGATTTGTTTTTATTTTGATTAGGTTTGTTTGATTTGTTTTTAT
>CALBNQ010000079.1 GCA_937896495.1 uncultured archaeon
TACTTACATCATTCCGCCCATGTCAGGCATTCCACCCATTCCAGGTGGCATTCCACCCATTCCAGGTGGCATTCCACCCATTCCAGGTGGCATTCCTCCTTCACCACCAGGTGGGGCTCCACCAGATTTTTGGGTAGCAATTACATCATCTATTCTAAGAATCATACAAGCAGCTTCTGCAGATGCAGAAACAATTTGAAGTTTGACTGCAAGAGGTTCAATAATATCACTAGATTTCATATTTCCAATTTTTCCTTTCATTACATCAATACCCGTCCATTTTTCTCCTTTTTGTTGTTTTGAACGAAGAATAGTCAATGTGTCGATAGGATCCATTCCAGCATTTTCTGCTAATGTTAATGGAATTGATTCTAAAGCATCAGCAAATTTCTCAACAGCTAATTGTTCTCTTCCTTCAAGAGTTTTTGCCCAACTTCTTAATTTAGTTGCAGCAAATGTTTCTGGGGCACCGCCACCTGCAACAATTTCTGGTTTTTCAATTACGTCTTTTACAACCATAAGAGCATCATGAACAGAGCGTTCAACTTCATCTACTACTCTTTGTGAACCTGCACGTAAAAGTAAAGTTACAGATTTTGGATGTTTACATCCTTCTACAAATACCCATTTATCTTCTTCAATTTTTCTTTCTTCTACTAGTTCTGCACTACCAAGATCTTTCTCAAATAGATCATCTAAGTTTGTAACAATTCTTGCACCAGTTGCTTTTGCAAGTTTTGTAAGATCACTTTCTTTAATTCTTCTAACAGCAATTATTCCAGCTTTAGAAAGATAGTGTTGTGCCATATCATCAAGTCCTTTTTGACATAGAACCACATTTGCACCTGAACCAATAACTTTGTCAACCATTGTTTTTAGCATTCTATTTTCTTCGTCTAAAAATGATTTTAGTTGTTGAGGATTTGAAATGTTAATTTTTGCATCTGTTTCAGTTTTACTGATTTCTAATGCAGTGTTAATTAAAGCAATTTTTGCATCTGTAATTTTTCTAGGCATGCCTCCATGAACAATTTCTTTGTCTAAAACAATTCCTTGAATTATCATAGAGTCTTTAATGGAGCCTCCTGCTTTCTTTTCTACTTTGATATCATCAATATCAACATCATATCTATCATTATCTTTTTCAGAAACAGCAAGAATTGCTTTAACAATAATTTCTGCTAATTGATCAGAATCTTTTCTAACAAGTTTAGTTTGCATTGAAGTTTTTGCGATTTTAGTAAGAATACTTTTATCATTTGCAGAAATTGTATCTGCAATACTTTCAAGGAATTGTTTTGCTTTTTTTCCGGCTTTTCTATAACCATCAACAATTATTGTAGGATGAACATCTTGATCAATTAATGATTCAGCTTGTTCAAGTAAACCACCTGCTAAAACAACAACAGATGTTGTACCATCACCTACTTCATTATCAGTAGTTTTAGAAATTTCAACAAGCATTTTTGCTGCTGGATGTTGGACATCAATCTCTTTGAGAATAGTTGCACCATCATTTGTAATTGTAACATCGCCTAAAGAATCAACGAGCATTTTATCCATTCCTCGTGGTCCAAGACTGGTATGGACAATTTCTGCAACAATTTTACATGCTCCAATGTTATTCTTTTGTGCATCACGGCCTTTAGTTTCTGAGCCTCCTTCTTTTAGAAGAACAACAGGCATATTTCCTTTTGATGTTGCTTGCATACCCATATGAGCAAAAACTCCAGATTCCCCTTTTATACCTTCCAGATCAAATCTAGAAAAAAATTTCTAAGTATCGGTGTTTTTAAATTGGGAAAATCTAGTCTCAAATTATGGCAAAGTCCCAAAATAAGGAATCTTACAATAAAATTTTTACAAAATTAAAAGAACATCATAAATGGTTTGAAAATTCAATTCCATTAATTGCTAGTGAAAACATTCCTAGTCCGGCAGTAAGAGAAGCAATAATTTCTGATTTTGGTAATAGATATGCAGAAGGTTGGCCTGGGGAAAGAGTCTATGCTGGATGTATCTACATTGACGATGTTGAGTTTGAATGTATGAAATTAGCTAAAAAATTATACAAAGCTAAATTTGCAGATGTGAGACCAATTTCTGGTGTTGTTGCAAATTTAGCAGTTTATTCAGCTTATTCAAATCCAGGAGATGTAATGATTGCACCATCTATTCCTGCAGGAGGTCATATTTCACATGGCAAAAGAGAACATTCTGGAACTGCAGGATTAGTTCATGGATTAGAAATTGAGTTTTATCCATTTGATGCTCAAGAGATGACAATTGATGTTGATAAAACAAAAGAAAAAGTTAAGGAATTAAAAAAGAATAATCGTCTTCCTAAAATGGCAATGTTTGGTGGTTCACTGTTCTTATTCCCACATCCAGTCAAAGAATTATCAGATTTTCTTAAAAGTTATGATATACATATCAATTATGATGCGGCTCACGTTGCTGGATTAATTGCAGGTGGTAAATTCCAAGATCCATTACGTGAAGGTGCAGATACAATGACTATGAGTACTCATAAAACATTGTTTGGTCCTCAAGGTGGATTAGTTTTAGGATCCAAAGAACATGAAGAACCGATTAAAAAAGCAACATTTCCAGGTCTTACAAGTAGTCATCATATTAACAATATGGCAGGAAAAGCAGTTGCTTTTGCAGAAGCTTTAGAATTTGGAAAAGATTATGCTATACAAGTAATCAAAAATGCAAAATTGTTTGCTGAAGCATTAAGTGATATGGGATTTAAAGTGTTAGGTGAAAGTAGAGGTTTTACACAATCACATCAAATTGCGGTTAATGTTTTAGATTATTCTGATGGTGGTAAAGTTGAAGCAAATTTAGAAAAAGCTAACATTATTGTCAATAGACAACTCATTCCAGGAGATATTAAAGCTGGAAGAAACTATTTCCATCCAGGAGGAATTAGATTAGGAGTTTCAGAAATTACTAGACTTGGAATGGGGAAAAATGAAATACAAGAAATTGCTTCTTTCATAGAACAAATTATTATTAAGAAAAAAGATCCAAAAAAAATTCTCTCAAAAGTAAAGTCTTTGAGAAAAGATTATCAAAAAGTGAAATTCTGTTTTGACAATAAATTAGGTGCCTACGAATACGTAAAACTAAGATAATAACATATCAAAATTCTAAAATTTTAAAATCAGATTCTTGTGCAAGTTCAATCATGTAAAATTCGAGATATCCACCTACTAAAAGAAAACCGATTACCAATCCAATTTCAATAATAGTTGGTTTGATGAATTGTTGAAGACCAGTTTTTTTAATAATTGCTTTTATCAAAATAAAGCTCCTAGAAATTCCTAAAGAGTATGCAAAAATCTCCATTAAACCAAATGGTGATAAAAATAAAAGTGAAAGTGGAGGAATGTTTTCCAATTCAGGTGCAGTAGTTGTAATTGCAGCAAAAGCAAAACCAGTTGACCAAGCAGAAAAAATTCCCCATGCAATACCAAATCCTGGAATAAACATTGGTAGAGCTATTGTGGTATTATGAGTAAAAATTCCAAATGCATCAATATCTAAAACAAGTTCCTTAAATTCATCCATGAATGTATTTGCATCTTCTTCACTTACAGTAGACATAGAACCAATTTGGAATGCAGAACTAAAAATTCCTAAAAAAATGAAAAATAAAAGTACTCTAATTTTATTCATAATGATTTTTCATTTTTTGCATTATTTGAGGGTTAACAGTTAAGAGCAGATTTAATTAAACCAAATGGTGTTTTTTGATATGAAAAAGGAACTTACCTTTGCACTAAATTATGCATTAAACAAAGGATTCCAAATTCATCCAGAAGCATTTAAAATTTTAGAAAATGTCGATGTCCAAAAATTGGAGAAAATTATCAAAGAAATAGTTAGAGAAAAGACTAGACAAAAGTTATTTCAAATTAATCAAGATGATTTAGAAACATATCTTGGAATAAAAGAAGATTCTGGGCTTCAAAGTGAAATCAAAGTTTTATCTGATCCGACCAAAAAAATAACTTCTGGAGAGGGGGTTAAAGGGTATAATGCGTTATTTTCTAGTCGTTTTAACAAACTTAAAAAAATTATTTCAGATAGACCAGAATCAAGAATGTTAAAATCATTAGCTGTTGCAAAAAGTGCAAAAATTGAAGATGATATGTATGTATGTGGTTTAGTAACTGTAAAAAATTCAGAACGTAATATTACAAAATTGATTCTTGAAGATCCTTCAAGTTCATTTGAGGGAATTATTTTTGATGAGGAATTACGAAAAACTGCTGATACATTACTAATTGATCAGTTTGTTATGGCAAGAATAAGTTTAGGAAAAAATTCTGGATATATTATTAAAGATTTGATATTTCCTGATATCCCAGAGCAAGCAACTAACAAATCAGAGACTGAAGCCTATGCAGTATTTCTCTCTGATTTACATATTGGAAGTAAATATTTCATGGAAGAAGAATTTACTGATTTTATCTCATGGTTGTCTAGTCCAGATCCTGTGGCAAGAAAAATTAGATTTGTATTAATTGGTGGTGATATTTTAGATGGAGTTGGAATTTATCCAAATCAGAACAAAGAATTAGTTTGTCAAACAATTGAAAAACAATTAGAAAAAGTTGAGGAATTGTTAGATAAGATTCCTAAAAATATTCAGATTATCATTATGCCTGGAAATCATGATCCTGGAAGAAGAGCTTTACCACAACCTGCTATCCCCAAAAAATATAATTCAAATTTGTGGGAAAAAGAAAATGTGATAATGGTTGGAAATCCAGCCATGATTTCATTAAATGGTGTTAAAGTGTTAATGTTTCATGGACAAAGTATTGATGATATTGTTAAGACCACACCAGGTTTGAGTTATAACAAACCAACAGATGTAATGAAACATCTACTAAAAGGGAGACATTTGAGTCCAATTTATGGTAGTCAGACACCGATTGCACCTGAAATGGAAGATCTTTTGGTAATTGAAGAGATTCCAGATATTTTTCATGTAGGTCATGTTCATAAGGCTCAATTAGATATGTACAAAGGGATTTTGTTAGTCAATTCTGGTTCATGGCAAAAACAAACTCCATTTCAGGCAAGTGTTGGAATGACTCCTAATCCTGGAATTGCATTAATGGTAAATTTGAAAACATTTCAGGTTTTTCACCAAAATTATAATTCAGATTTAGACAATATCTTGCAAAGTTAAGTCGTCTTTGAATGTCTTTTTAATCATTTCAGAAGATACTGTAAGTTTGAATTTTTTTGTTCTACCATGAATTCCTTGATGGATTAATCTACCACTGATTATTCCAGATAATTCAATTTCGCTTAACATTTGTGTAATTCTTCTTTGGGTTAATTCATCTCGACCAACTATTTTACAGAGATTTTTGTATGAAGAATAAATCTCACCAGTTGAAGAGCCATTTGCTTTCATTATGGCTAAAATAACCAATTTTTCATGTAATGGGTAAGATTTGAGGGATGTTTCTTCTTTGTTTTCCTCAATTTTGAGAGAAGCTTCTCTAACGTGTTCAATTGTGACTTTATCAGATTGTTGTCTTTCAGCAAGTTCGCCTGCTACTCTAAGTAAATCAATGGCCCTACGGGCATCACCATGTTCCCCTCCAGCAAGTGCTGCACATAGATTTAGAGCTGGTTCTTCTACAGAATTTTCAATAAAAGATTCATTGATTCTCTCTTTTAGAATTTTTTTGATTTGTTCAACATTATAATTTGTAAATATGATTTCTTCTTCTCCAAGACTACTAATTACTCTAGGATCAAGTTTTTCTTTGAATGTTAAATCATTTGAAATACCTACCATAGTTAAAGAACCAATATCTAATTGTTCATCTAATCTTGTTAACTGGTATAGAATATCTTTTCCAGTTTTTACTACTAATTGAGCAAGATAATCAATTTCATCAATTACAAAAATTACATTAAGTTTCTCTGTGCTGATTTTATTTAGTAATCTTTTGAAGACTTCACTAATTGCAAGTCCAGTTATTGGTAATTCCTTCTCATTTAGACCCAATTGTCTACCTATACTGACTAATAATCCGTATAATGTTGTCTCATTTTTAGAATTTGAATATATTAATTTAATTGGGAAATTTGATTTCTCAACTCTTTCTTGAATTTTAGAAAGTACTTTTTTAACAACTAATGTTTTTCCAGTTCCAGGTTTACCATAAACTAGTAAATTAGATGGTCTAGATTGTTTTAGAATTGGTAATAATGATTGGGTAACTAATTCTTGTTCAGAATCTCTATGTAGAATGATATTTGGAATATATGTAAAGTGAAGAATTTCTCTATTTTTAATTATAGATTTTCCAGATTCTGCTGCATCAAGCATTCTATCAATTGGGTCAGACATACTCAGACACCTTCATTTCCTATCCCTTTCATCTTATTCATCTTTTAATAAAGAAGGTATAGAATACAATAGTAATTCTAGTTTAGTTTGTAATTAATTATTTTTAGTTAGTTTTAGATTTTCAAAAAAAAATAATTTTAAAAAAAATAGAGTGGAAATATTGGTGTGTGAGGTCTTTGTATTGAAAGAAAAAAATGTTAACATATTGTTAATTTTATGTGAAGAAAAACAAAAAAAACCTCATTTTAACCCCTTTATTTCCAATCCAGGCGTTAAGAAACTCATTAACATTGTTAATATCTCAAAATTACCCCTTTATTTCCACTCCAGGCACAACTATCTTATGTTTAAGGGGGGTAGATTAGAAATTAAGTGTTAATAACAGAAAATATGTTAGGTATGGGCTAGGCAGTCAATGTTAACAAACTATAATGTTAACAAAACTGATCAGATCAATTCAACCGTTAACATTAGATCTGTTAGATCTCAAAGATGACAAAAAAACGTATACGAAT
>CALBNQ010000080.1 GCA_937896495.1 uncultured archaeon
CACATTCAGTATTATTTTCTGCTTGTGCTGCACAACCACATGATGCGTCTGACATAGTATAGAACAGGGATTACTTATTTTAAAAGGTTAGTACATGGATATAGAATTAAACTTTAGAAATTATCTCAAGCACATCATTACAGGACTTTTGAATAAGATCTACATTTTGATACATCTGATTAGAGTCGGCCTCAACATCAAAAGCAACTTTTAGAATATGAATCAAATCTGATTCTCTATTCAAATTATTTTTTATGTTGATAAAATTTTCTTTATTTACATATCCCAAATAAAAATAGCAATCAGAAAGCATTGAATTTTTCACAAAAAAATCATATTTTTGTTGAATAATTTTTGAGTGATTGTTTTGCTCTATTTTATCTGAAAAACCAATTGTAGATTTTAACATTCTTTCAAGTAATGTTTGAGTGGCTCTTTCAATTCCAACTGTTTGAGTTACAATTGAAATATGTTCATTAATTGAATTTTTTTCAAATTTTCTAAGAGATTCCAACATGTGAGAGGGATTAGATATTTGGTGATTAAATGACATAATAGCATCAGATAGAAAAAAAGAAGCACATTTTTGCCAACATGGTGCAAAGACATCAGAATTTTGAATTGATTCCCTTGTTTTTTGACAGCAAAATAATGATTCAATCAAAGAATTTTTTACAAAATCTGCAAATAATGATAAATGTTTTTCATTGATTTTAGATAAGAACATTCTCAGTTCCCATGAATCATCTTGAATTATCTGTAGTCCATGATATTGAAGAAGTTTTTTTGAGTTTTTTTCAGAAAGGGATGCATGTGAAATTTTTATGAGTTCATTTTCAAATGTAATTATTTCTGAATCTTGTTTTTCATCAAAAACTACAATATCAAAAGTGCATGAATCAAAAAAATGTTCAGAGATTTTACAACCACCAAGGCCAATAGGGAAATTAGAAAAACCATATTCTTGAATAATTTTTTTGGCATTCATAAAAAATGATAATCGATAATTTCTATAAAGGAATTAACTCACAAAATTTTACAAATTCATGTAAAGTCAAACATTTCCTTTAAATTGAGATTAAAATTATTTTGTTTCAAGCTCCTATAGTGTAGTCCGGTTAAGCATTTTGGCTTCTCAAGCCAAAGACTCGGGTTCAAATCCCGATGGGAGCATAATCTCATTTAGAAAAATATCAATAAACTAAACAACAGACTAATGAATAGTCATTAAACCAATTTTAAACCAAAAACCAACTGTAAACCAACTGGTTTTAGTATAATTTGCATACAGGCACGTTTCCAAAAGGTGCTTTTTTTATCTAAAACCAACTAAAAACCACACAACATCAAAAGTGATTTTTGTTCCAAATAATTCCAATTCATTCCTAAATTACTACCAAATGGCACCATAGAACACAAAACCAAAACCAAATCAAAACTAGTTTAGTTATTTTTGTATCAAAAG
Source organism: uncultured archaeon (assembly GCA_937896495.1). Taxonomy (GTDB): domain Archaea; phylum Thermoproteota; class Nitrososphaeria; order Nitrososphaerales; family Nitrosopumilaceae; genus Nitrosopumilus. The sequence continues at coordinate 1,466 of CALBNQ010000080.1, forward strand.
GTAACAAAAGGTATCAAAACCAAAAGAAGACCAAAAAATCAAAAGATTGAGGATACAATCATGTTGACAAATAATGAAACAGGATTCCAATTATGTAATATGTTTAAGGTGTAACAAAAATAGATACATATGATAATCATGAATTTAAATAATTAATCATTAAACAGATCATATTGGGTCTAAGAGAAATCAAATTAAAAGAAGAATATCGTTCTGATAGAAACGATATAGTTGCAGAATTTTTCTTCCCTTGTTTAGGACAATGCATAGAATATGATAGATGTGTAGATCTTCTATCGATTCAAACATTAGCTACAATTGTTATGGCATTTGAGAATTTTTCAGGAGGAAAAG
>CALBNQ010000081.1 GCA_937896495.1 uncultured archaeon
GACTAAGACAAGCAAGTTGTATTACAGTAGAATCTGCACTTAGAAACAAAGTAAATTTGAATGTTGAATGGTATGATGTTCATGGAGAACAACAAAATCAAAAATATTCCATATCAGCAGGATCTATCATAGAGTTTTAGAAAAATTTTTAAATTCTTTTTTTTATTTGTTAAATTTAGATTCCTAAAAAAGGATGATCAATTATTCCATTTGCCACTAATACCATAAAAGATACAGCAAGTGCACCTGCAGTCAGAATTCCAGACAATACCAGCCCATCACGTTTATCCATTACAAAAATATCACAGAAATTCTAAACTTAAGCGTATTGAAATCAATATTAAATGAATGATTAGATTTTAGTTTGAGCCTAAAAATGATTTTCAAATACTACTTGATCCAAAGGTAATTGTCCACCACGTTCTCCAGCAGGTTCTAAAGATTTTCCAACTACAATCATCAATACAATCAGGTGATCATCAGGCAATTTGATTATGTCTGCTAATTCATCATATTCAAATCCCACCATTGGACAAGAATCCAACCCCATCTGTCTTGCTGCAAGCATTATTGTTTGTCCTGCAAAACCACATGAACGAATTGCTTCATCACGACGATTCTGTGGACTGTCTGCATATTTTTTAGACAATGAATTTTTTACAAGTTCTTGTTTTTCAGGAGTATTATTTTTCCAGTAACGTAATGGTTCTTCTTTCCATGCATTCATGTTTCCACAAAGGACAATCACCAAAGAACCATCTTTTGGTTGAGATTGATCTCTCGCAGCTTTAGAAATTTTATCTTTTACATCTTGTTCAGTAATTGTTATGAATCTCCAATTTTGTTGATTATAACTTGTAGGGGACAAAATAACATGTTCCATTAATGATTTAACATCCTCAGAACTCATCTTGTATGAGTTATCAAATTTCTTAATAGCACGTCTAGTTTTGATTGCCTCAAAAGTATCCATATACAAAACAAGTTAACTCCCAAATTTAATTGAACGAAAAGGCAATGTGAGTTTAAGACCAGTCCCAAAGGGTACCGATGACAACTCGGACGCTTAAGATCAGAAACAAATGTTTTCTGATGACAGCGACTTGCCTTAAGATCCAAAACGATTTGTTTTCAGACGACAGGCGGCCTTTTCTTAATTATCTATAAGGAGTTTTGATATTTAACAAGTACTATTGTTTTCTATTATGGGAACAACTTTCAGACAGTGTATTTATTAGGATAAACAAATTCGCAAATTATCTTGAAAATTGCTGTAATGGGGATGGGTGTAGCTGGCTCCTACATGATGGCTAGATTAAAAAATTCTGAACATGAAGTTGTTGGGTATGAAAGAAATGTAGAAGAAAGACATGATTCAATTTGTGCATGGGGAACAATCAAACCAGTATTAAGAGAATTTTGTAAAAAAACAGGCAGGAATTTTGATGATTTTCTAATTCATGATGGAAAGAAAATGCATGTAAAAATGAATGATGAAATTAAATTCGATATTGGATTACATGGAATGTGCACATATGATAAATTAGCATTGATTAAAGATTTCATTAAAGATTCAAAAATAATTTACGGAAAATCTCCAAAACTTGAAGAACTTGAAAAAGAATATGATATGGTGGTTGACTGTACAGGGTTTAACAGAGTATACCTACCAAAGATGAAAGAAGATTTCTTTTTACCCACATATGAATACAAAGTGGAATATGAAAATGGACTTCCATATGATGACTTTTACATTGAACCTTTTCCTGGAATGTCAGGATATTTCTGGTACTTCCCA
>CALBNQ010000082.1 GCA_937896495.1 uncultured archaeon
GTCAAAACGGCGGGCTCATAAACCGCAGTTCAGTAGTTCAAATCTACTACCCGCGACGTGTCAGACACATGAAACCAAGAAACAAATTCATCAAATTTAGTATTTTTATTAAATATTCCAATTCTTTGTAAAGGTCTAGAAAAATGTCTATGGGAAGATATTTTTGGAAGATATAGTTGTTTTTTTACTTCTCTTGGAATTTCAATTGTAATTTTTTGGGATTTTTTTTTTCCACAACGAATACATTGAAATCCCTGATTCTGACCCTTGGATTTCATTTTTTTATTACATAAAACGCATAGTGGATTTATTTTTGTAAAATTTTTTTCAAGTGAGATAATTTTGATGTATTCCAAATTAATGATTCTTGGAAAGTTTTTTGATGCCTTCCTAACTCCACCTCCAATTTGGATAGTATCTCCAGGGATTAGATTTGAAGCAATATTTAGCATTCCAGTAGGTTTGTAAACAGCACACCAAAATTCATGGTTTTCAGAATTAATTTTGAAAAAAACATGTCCACCTTTGACAATTTTTGGTAAAACGGAAACGATTCCTAAAATATATCCTGATGCATAAGGTTTCATATTTTTATGATTTAGAATATTTTGTAAATGATCACCAGTTCCTTGGTTAGATTTGAATATCATGTAACCATCTAGCTTTTCATCACTTTGAATGATTTTAGTTGCATAAAGTAAAGAGTCTACATTTTCTCCTCTAATTCCATAAAAAACAGGATCAGGCCCATGTGGGGCAATTAAAATTTTTCCTTTTTTAGTATCAAAACTATTAAACGTATTAGGAAATGTATTTTCTTGCATTATTTTTACACTAGGTGTAGAAATTTTTCTCGCCTTTCCAAATTTTGGTTTTTTTCTATAACTTAGTAATTCCAAAGTGTGATCTTTAAAATCATAACCAATTGCTGCAATTGCACCAACTAATCCTTGTCCATTTCCTTGATAAAAAAATTCAAGGTCATTCTTTTTTGCAAATGTTTTAGCAGTTCCACGATTAATTAATTGCCATAAAGCCAAATTACTAAATTCAGTAAAGGATTTTGGGATAGAATTACTTTGAAAAAATATCAATCCAGGATTTGCGCCATTAATGGTATCAGAGTATTTTGAAACAAGATTTTTAATTTTATTTTTCACTTTTGATGGATTACTAGTCTTAATTTTGATAGATACAGCACCATTACCACGAGTCTTCCAGGGAATATTTGGATTAAATCGAATTAATTTTGGAAAATCAAGAAATTCAATTTTTTCTTTTAAAAGTGAATTTACAACTTTGTAGGCAAGAAAAGTAGTACACATTCCTTTAGGTGAATCAGTATCATCAAAACCGATATGAAGAATTGTATTTTGTATCATGATAAATCTAAGATACTTTAGGTATTTTTAGTTGTTATAGTGTTCAGTTGATTTAAATTAATTAAATTAAATTCGAATCTAAATTGATTGTAATAGATGAAGAAAGAATTTTCAAAGAAATCGAAGAAAAAGATCCTGCATCTGTGTCATTAAATGGTCCTGATGGGATATTACCACAAGTTCAAGAAACAGCTATTAAAATTTCTGAGAAATTTCAAATTCCAACATATGTTTTAGCAGATACTACATGGGGAACATGTGATATGAATTCTATGGGTTCCAAAGTTCTTGGAGCAGATATTCAATTTAACATAGGACATACAATTAACACAGAAGTCTATGAAAAAAATTTAATTTTAATTGATGCATATGATGATGTTGAATTTGATAGTGTAGCAAAGAAATGTACAGAGATGTTAAAGGGGAAAGTAATTTCACTAGTTACGGATAGTCAACATCTACATCAAGTAGATAAAGTTGAAAAAATTTTTACAGAAAATGGAATTACAGTAAAAATTGGAAAAGGTAAAGGACAGTTAAATGACGGTCAAGTGTTTGGTTGTGAATTTTATCCTGCATCAGAATTAAAAAAAGAAGTTGATGCCTATGTATTTTTAGGACAAAGTAATTTTCATGCATCAGGTATTGCATTATCTACAAATTTGCCAACATACATTTTAGATCCATACTTCAATGAGGTAAGAGAGATTACAGAATTTGCTCAAAAATTGAAAAAAAAAGCAACATTAGCCATTTACAAAGCAGCTGATGCAAAATCATTTGGAGTGATTGTTGGATTAAAAGAAGGCCAGTTATCCAAAGTATTTGCTTTAAAAATCAAAAAAGATTTGGAAAAAGAAGGCAAAAAAGTTCAGTTATTTGCATTAACTGACATTACAAATGACAGATTACGAAATCTAAAAGGAATTGACGCATTTATTCAAGTTGCATGTCCAAGAATTTCTACAGATAATCAATTTGATAAACCAGTATTATCTACACCTCAAGCAAATGCACTTTTAAAAATTTTAAGAAACGAATCCATTGATGGGTATTTTGAAATCCCTCATTGGTTATAGTCAAGTAGTTAATTTCTCAAATGTAATATTATGAAATAGTTTTTCAAACGATTTTGATTTTTTTGCCTTAGATTTGTATTTGACATTTTGGGAAATTGCATGTTGTAAAATATCTAATGCTTGATCTAACTTTGATAACATTGCAAGATTACAAGATTTATCAAATAGAACATCACCATTATTTGGATAATCATCAAGAATTCTATTACAACATGAAATAGAATCATCAAATTTATCCAAAGAAAATAATATTCTTTCTTTATGATATAATGCAATATTGTATTTTGAATTATTTTTTAAAATTTCATCACACATGTTCAATGCTTTTTCTAAATTTCCTTGCTTTCTAAGAGAGGATATTTTGTTTACCAATGCAGAAAGATCGTTTGGGAAAATCTGTAAAACAGCATCATAGCATTCTATTGCCATTTCATAATTTTTTAATTTACTGTTGGAGATTAATTTGATTGTCACATTGTTC
>CALBNQ010000083.1 GCA_937896495.1 uncultured archaeon
GATTTGGAATATCATTAATTTTGCTTAATGTTGCAATGTATGTAGGAATTCCAGTGTTTGGAATTATGAAATTAAATCAATTTAGAAAAAACTAGATATTTTTGCTGAATATTCCAGTGAAGTTTTTATGTATCTGAGCAAAAATCATACCAATGAAGACTAAAGCAATTAGCTCATTCTTCGTACTATTTGCTATTGCAGCTGGAGTTGTCGCTATGACACCAGGTGCATTTGCAGATCACTCAGAAGTAACAATCGTACCAACACAAGGTTCAGGCGCACCTGGCTGTGAAGAGGTAGAATACGGATGCTACATCCCAGGAGTCGCAACAGTTGACCTTGGTGGAAAAGTAATTTTCTTAAATGATGATTCCGCAGCACACACCTTTTCAGCAGGAACAGCAGCTGATGGACCAACTGGTGAATTTGATACCTCAATGGTTATGGCAGGACAATCATACGAATGGACTGCAGACGTTGCAGGTGAAATTGATTACTTTTGCATGGTACATCCATGGATGGTCGGCCTCCTAATAGTACAAGAAGTAGAAGCTGTTGAAGAAGAAGTACATGATGAAGTACATGATGATATGTCTGAAGAGATGCATATGTCTGAAGAGATGCATATGCCAGAAGGTGATGCATCTGCAACAGGAATGTTATCTGATGGTACAATGGTTTCAGTTTGGACTTCAGCACCAGCTGCAGGTGAAGCAATGGAAATTTCTATTGAATTCAAAGATGCAGAACATGTTAACCATGATATTATGGTAACACAAAATGGTGAAGAAGTTTTACATGATGAAGGCGCACACCATCATAAAGGTACAGGTACACATACAACAGCACCACTAAGTTCTTCTGATCCAGTAGACATTACTATTACCTTCACAGGTTATGGTACTGATGATCCTAAAACAGGACCAATCGGAGAAGAAGTAGTATTCACAAATGTAGTTCCAGAATTTGGAACAATTGCAATGATGATACTAGCTGTCGCAATTATTAGTATTGTAGCAGTAACTGCAAAATCTAGAGTTATTCCAAGATTTTAGGAATATCTTTTTTCTATTTTCTTTTTATCAATGAAATTATTGCCAAGATAATAGCTGCTGCTGCAATAGATAATGCAAAAATTGCAAAGTCATATGATGCTCCACCATCAGATGTAACTTCAGTTTCTCCAGATTTTAGTTTTGAAACATCTTGTTGTAAAGATGAAATTGCATTTTTTAATGCAACAATATCTGCAGTTCCCTCACTACTTGAAGGTGGAAAATCAAGTACTGCAGATGGTTCTACATCTTCAACTGGGATTTTAATATCAACTGGAGTTCCACGAATGTCACCTTTCAATTCAATCATGTATGTTCCAGTTTTAGTTGGAATGATTGATGAAAAATAATATCCAGGTTTTGGATCAGAATTGATATCAAGTTTTTTTGAAGCTCCACCAAAATGAATAATTGCATCAGTTCCTTTGAACACACTAGTAATACCTTTGTAAGAACCTTCAGTCTCTCCAGGTTCAATAATTTTTAGAACTACATCATTACGAATTCCAACAATTGGTGGTTCTATTGCCCAACCTGCTTCTATTTCATATTGCTCCACATGTACAGTTGTATGTGCAAAAGATGGCGCAATCATTCCAATTGAGAATAATAAACCAATAATACCAAAAATTGCTATCTTCACTGAAATCATTTCATTACAACATGTTATTATCTTTACGTGGATTGGTACAAATACAAAACAAATGAAAATTGTTTAAATTGTCAATCATGACCTGAAGATTAAATGCAAAAATTTCTGATTTTATTATTAGTAATATCATTTATTTCAATTCCATTAGCTTCTGCACATCCATTCACTGAAGAAACAATTCCAAATTTAACAACAAACGCACCAGTTGGGACCACAGAAATAATTGTAATTTTTTCAGAGCCAGTTGACATTAATTTTAGTGAACTCAAAGTGTTTGATTCCAATGGGGATCAAATAGATAACAAAGATACAAAATATTTTGAAAATGAATTATCTCTTATTGTAACTACAGCACCATTAGAAGATGGGGTTTTTACAGTTTCGACCAAAGTTCTTTCAAAAGTTGACGGACATTTGGTTCCAAATGCATTTTTGTTTGCAGTTGGTGATGTAATTGTTGATTCATCATTACTTGGAAAAGAAAAACCATCAGAGTTAATATTTTTACCAGAAGCTGGTGCCAGATTTCCAGGATTAGTTGGTCAAACAATTGTGTTAGGTGCAGTAATTGCATCACTTTTCATCTGGGGAACTCAAAATAAACAATCAATCAAAGAAGAATTAGAAAAAGTAGAAAAACATTACCACGGAAAATTTATGTCAATTACAGGAATTGGATTAGGGTTAGTTTTTCTTTCAGATATTTTGATGATCGTAGTACAAACTATAAGATTAGAAGCATCACCATTACTTGTAATTCAAACAGACTTTGGAAATATTTGGTTAGTAAGAATGATTATAACAGTAATTTTGTTAGGAATTTGGTTTGGATTAGATAGGAAAAAAATTCTATCAAAGAAAAACCAGATTCCAATGCTTATAGCATCATTGGTATTAATTGCAACTACAAGTTTAATTGGTCATGGTGCAGCTAGTGGTGAGACACCGGCCATTATTTTAGATTACATTCACAATTTGGTTTCAGCAGTATGGATAGGTGGAATATTTTATTTTGTTTTTGCATTATTGCCAACATTTTCACAACTCAAAGAGTCTAGTAGAGAAAAAATGAATTTAGTAATGATTCCAAGATTTTCAATTGCATTTATCATTGCAATTGGAATTGTAGTTATCACAGGACCAATTCTTATGTGGTTCTTAGAAAGTGATGTAGGATTAATCACTGAATCAGTGTATGGTCAATTAATAATTCTCAAAATCATTATTGCATCTTTAATGATTGGATTGGGAGGATTTTTTCAGTTTAAAATTCAAAAAAATGCTGAAAAGAATTTCAAATCAGGAAAAATTTCAGTTCATAAAAAAATGAAAAGAACACTCAAAGTGGATGTTGTGTTAGGAATTATTCTACTTGGAGTGGTTGCATTACTTACCAATGGGACATTGCCTGCAGGTGAAATTCAAAGAGTGGATGCACAAGAAGTGGTGTATAATTTTAAGACAATAGAATTTACAGAAAATGCCAAATTCGATATTGATATTTCACCATTTTCAAGTGGAGTAAATACAATAATTGTAAAGACCAGTGATTTTGAAGGGAGTCCATTACAAGATTTAGATCAGATCAAAGTAAAGATGTCAAATCCAACAAAAAATATTTCTCCAATTGAAATTCCAATGAAACTCATTAAACAAAGTGAAGACAGACCTACAGAGTTTCAAGGGGAGTTAACATTTGGATTTTCAGGTGAATGGTTAATTGAGATTGAAGCTCAAAGAACAGAAAATGCAAATGAATCAAAAATATTGAATTTGTTAGTAAAGCCAAGGCTAAAAGATCTTCAAACTCAAATTGTAGAATACGACTTTCCAAAAGATGCAAAACCATTATTCCCAATCTATGATGGAAAAGGCTCCATTTGGATTAGTGATGCATCAGCTCCTAGATTGTGGGAATTTTCATTAGAAACACAAGAGTTTACAGATTATACATTTGATGGATTAACTACAACGTTTCTAACTCAAGATAATACAGGAAAGATATGGTTTACAGATTCTGCAAGAAATCAGATTGGATTCATAGATATTAAAACAAAACAAATTTCAACAAAAACTATTCCAAAATTAGCTCCACTCATTTCAGAAAACACACCATTATTTATCAAAGCAGACTTTGAGGGGAATATTTGGATTGCGATAATTAACAAAGATAAGATCATCAAATATGATCAAAATGATGGATTTGAAGAAATAGTCATTCCAGGTAAAGATAATTTGCCATTTGCATTAGCGCTTGATGCAGATGGAAAGATATGGTTTACAAGTACAGGTACGGGTAAAATTGGATACATTGATCCTAAAGACAACAAAGTAACTCAATTTTCTGCCAACCCTCCACTTCAAGGTCCAGAAGCATTACTCTTTGATAAAGATGGGAATATTTGGATTGCAGAACATACAGGATTAGCAATTACAAAATTTAATCCAGTTTTAGAGACATTTGAGAGAGTTTCTGTACCTAATGAAGATGCATTACCATTTGGAATGACATTTGATAGATATCAAAATATTTGGTTTGCAGAACATACAGTAGATTCCATTGGAGTATATGATCCAGATAATAATAATTTGATTGAAATTCCAGTTCCAACTGAAACATCATTTGTACAATTTATGACATCAGATGATAAAGATAACGTATGGTTTGTAGAACAACAATCAAACAAACTTGCAACTATAAAACTCTCAGAAATTCCAGTAAGCATTTCACAAGTGCAATCAAAAAATAATTTTGAATTAAAATATACAGAAATTGCATCACCATTAATGGCATTAGGAATTATTGCAGTATCACTGTTTTTTGTAAAAAGTATTCATGACAAAAGAAGATTAAATGATTTGATTAATTCTTAGATAGTAATCCTGCAGATTTTATTCCCATAGTTCCTGCAAGAAATCCAATAGATATCAAAACAATTGTTCCTGCAGGAGTAATATCAAAAATATATGAAACAATAATTCCAATTACAACTGAAGATACAGATAGAGTCATTGAGATGATGGCAGTTTGTTTAAAACCTCTACCATACATTATTGCAGTAACATTAGGAATTACAAATAATGCAGATATCAAAAGTACACCAACTAATTGAATAGAGGTGACTACAGTAATTCCTGCCATAAAAATTATCAAATAATTAATTTTTTCTACAGGAATCCCACTGACTTTAGCTTGTTCTTCATTAAACGTTGAATACAAAAGTTGTCTATACATTAGTAAAATTACAATCAAAATGGCTCCAGTTAAGGCTAAAATCAAGACTGTATCATTTACACTAACAAGTAAAATACTACCAAACAGAAAACTGAAGATATCAATTGAGAATCCTCCTGAAAGACTAATTATTACAAGCCCAACAGCTATGCCTGAAGACAATAGTACCGCAATTGAAGCATCGCCAGATATGTTGTATCTATCTTTAATTTTTGTAATAATTAATGCACTAATTATAGAAACACCATATGCAGTCCATAATGGATAGACTCCAGCTAATAGACCTAATGCAATACCACCAAATGAAGAATGAGCAATTGCATCACCAAATAATGAATAACGTCTTAAAACTAAAAACAATCCAACAACAGAACATAAAATTGCAATAGCAATTCCAGAAATCAGTGCTCTATGCATAAAGCTGTAAGTAAGAATTTCTAGTGACATGATTAATGATGATGCATATGTTCCTGCATTGATGCTTCAGAATATTGTTTGACAAGTTTATCATCAGAAAAGAATTTTTCAGATTCTCCATGGAAAAATAATGTTCTGTTAAGACATGCCACATGATTTGCTAATTGGTTAACTGCGTCTAGATCGTGTGAAGACCAAATAATGGTGATTTTTTGTTTAGAGTTTAATTCACGTAAAATACTATAGAAAAGATCAATACTTTGTTGATCAATTCCAGTAACTGGTTCATCAAGAATTAAAATTTTTGGATTAGTTACTAACGCTTTTGCAATAAAGACACGTTGTTGTTGTCCTCCAGAAAGTTCACCAATTCGTCTTTCACTTAATTCATGAATCCATAATTGTTGTAAAATATCATCGATTTTTTCTTCATTTGATTCATCTTTTAGTCCCATTCGTACAACATCATTTACCGTTACTGGAAAATTTTTCTCAAAGATGGGTTTTTGTGGTACGTATCCAATTTCTTTAAGATAATCTTTTGATTTTCTAATATCTTTATCAAAGAATTTGATTGTTCCATCATATTTGGTATTAAGATTTAACATACAATCAAAAAGAGTGGATTTTCCAGCTCCATTAGGTCCAATTATGCCTAGAAAGTCACCTTCTTTGACTACAAAACTTACATCATCTAATGCCTTTACATCAGGGTATTTGACTATGAGATTTGATATTTCTACAATATTCAACATAATGCCTCCTTTAGGTTTTCAAGATTTTGAGTCATTTTAGAAACATAATTTTGATTTGAAACAGTTTCTAAAGGAGATAAAACAAGAACTTTGCCACCAATTTCATCTGCAATAACTTGAGATGTTTTAGTAGATGTACTTTCTTCTGCAAAAATTACTTTAATGTCTAATTTTTTTGCAAGAGAAATAATATTTTCTAATGTTTGTGGAGTTACTTCACCGTGTGAATTAATTGAGGAAATTATTGTATGTTGAGTTAGACCATATTCATCAGCAAAATATGAAAATGCATCATGAAAAGTAATAAAATCAGTTCTGCATTCAGATAAATCAGTTCTAATTTTTGAATCAAGTAAATTTAATTCTTTAATGTATATTTCAGCATTAGTTTGATAATTATTTTTGTTTATAGGATCAGAATTAGATAAAGCATTTGCAATATTTTTAACTTGTAATTGTGCATATACAGGATTTAACCAGACATGTGGATCTTGGTTTCCATGTTTGTGTTTTGAATGTTCATCTTCTTTTGTATGGTTTTCATATACATCACCAGAAATCAAATGATGAATTTCTTCTAATCCATCTGTACCTTCAATATGTTCATTTTCAATTTCATGTAACAAATTTTCAATATCTTCAATTTCATTTGAATCATGATTATGTTCATCACTTTCATGTTCATGTAAAATTTCTTCAATTGCTTCAATTGATTGTGATTGAGTCATATGTCCTTCTTCAAATTCTTCTATGACATATGCGATTTCTATGTAAAATTCTTTAGTGTGTTTATCATGTTCACCTTCTTTTGAATGAACATCATGTTTTTCAGCATCTAAAGTTAAAATCCCATTACTTGTATCAACAATACTTGCACGGTAATCAGTTGTATCTAATGTACCAAACCAATGTTCATAGCCTAAACCATTGATAATTATCATATCAGCTTTTTGCAATCGTTCTGTATCTCTAATGGTAGGTTCCCAATCATGGGGATCAGCACCCATTGGTACTAACAGAGTAACATCAATCATTTCTTTTCCTATATTTTGTGAAAATTCATTAAGAAAATTGGCAGTAGTGACTACTTGTAATTTTGAATGTTCAACAGTATAAGTTTCGGAATTAAAATTGGGTTGGATTACTACAAAAGAAGCTAATGGAATTACAATAATTATTGCAATAATTGCCAGTTTGATCTGAGTATTCACGCCTCGATTT
>CALBNQ010000084.1 GCA_937896495.1 uncultured archaeon
GAGATGCTTCCCGGTAAATATCAGTAACATTGGTATCAGGATATTTTTCTTTCAAATCTCTATGCAAGTAAATCCAAGTACTGTAGAGATATGGATCTCCTACTGTAATATACACAACATTTTTCCCTTTCAGAACAATTTCAGCCATTATTTTGGCATTTTTTTTCCAAGATGCTTCTAGAATGTTTTTATCTTTAGTCATTGGAAAAATTAATTTTATGATTTCTTGATTTTGTGATTTATTAATTATAGATGAAACAACGGACAATGCGATACTAGGTCGTTTTTCATTTGAAGCTGGACACATGATAATATCAGCATTTTGAATTGCTTTTACAGCTTTTACTGTAAGAAGGTCTACATCTCCAGGACCGACACCAATTCCAATTAATCCAGGCATAATTTTCGTGCTTTGTTACCCAATTAAAAGTCTAGATTAAAGTTTAGTAGCAGATAATATGGTTATTGGATTTCTGGCTAACATCATAGTACCAGTAGAAGTTTTCCTACTTTTAGAAATAGTGACTTGAGTCATATCAACAGAATTGAATTTTAATTTTTCGAGAATTTGTAATACTGAATAAAGTGTTTCAATTAGGATTATTCCAATTACAATTCTTCCTCCAGATTTTAGTTTATTTTCAGAAATCTTTACTATGTCTTCAGTATCACCACCTGTTCCTCCAATAAAAATAACATCAGCTTCTTCAAAATTCAATATTTTTTCTTTAGCATTACCAAAAATTACAGATACATTAGAAAGATTAAATTTTTTTAAATTGTTTTGAGTTAATTCAATAGCATTTTTATCATAATCAACTGCCAATACTTTGCCGTTTGATTCAATTTGGAGTGCTGCTTCAACAGAAATTGAACCACTGCCACAACCAATATCATAGACAATTTGACCAGGCTTTAATCTTGCTTTACTAATTTGAATAGTTCTTATTTCTTCTTTTGTAATTGGAACATTTTCAATTCGTTCAAATTCATTATCAGGAATTCCAGGAGTTTTATAATTCCACATAATCCATCAATAATTTATTTTGTAATTTTTAAAGATTAATTCCACTAGAAGAACTTCCTACATGAATTAACGTGTATGTAACAATCCAAGAAAACAAGTACAAAAATACATAACTTCCAATTGCTTGTGTTACAATTTTTTTTCTATCAGAAGAGGGCAATTGCATTTTCATTCCTTTTGCAATTATTACTGTTGCAAAAAACACTATAATCATTAATCCTATAGATGCCCATCTTCTTTCCTCACCTTCAATATCTTCAAAGATAAAAGTAGCAGAAGTTCCAGCAATCAATGCCAGAGCAATACGCATCCAAAATAATTTATTCAATTTTCTATCTTTTTCACTTTTTTCAGCTTCACTAACTAAAGGAATTTTTGGAGATTCAGGTGTAGGTTCTGATTTTTCTGTTTCAGGTATTTCAGGGGTATTTTCCTTTACAGACTCAGATTTTGAGTCAGTAGATTCAGGTGTAGGTTCTGATTTTTTCTTTTTAAATTTAGCCAAGGTAAATTTCTAGCGTGACTCAATCAAACCATGTTTAATATCTTTGGTAAAAGTTTGAGCATATTATAGTAAGGATATAATTTTAGACAAAAAATGGAATAATTATGGGATTAGCAGGTATCGAATTACGGTATTTGGTAGATACAATTTCTG
>CALBNQ010000085.1 GCA_937896495.1 uncultured archaeon
GCATACGAGATCATGCCTAGTCTCGTGGGCTCGGAGATGTGTATAAGAGAACAGGTATCACCTAATCCAACAAAATATTCACCATTAAACGCAGCACCTACTGCAGCAATTGTACCTAATTGAGCAACTACCCCACCTGCACCTGCAGTGTATACTGGAATAAAGTAAACATCATGATTTCCAACACGATACAAAATATTATCACCAATTCTTGGATTTCTTAAAAGTGTCTTTAATTGAGCAAATTCAGGATCTCTATCTAATGCTTCTCTAACTGCAGTTGGACCAATTAATTTTGTTGTTGAATCTAACGGGATTTCATAAAATTGTAAATCTCCCAAATTTGCAAGATCATTTTCAACTACCATATATCCTGCAAGATTCCTTCCTTGTGAGCCTCTAAGTTCTAATGACAACAATCCCAAAAATTCAGTTTCTGAAAACCCAGGTGGTTTTGCTTCTACATAATAGGTATCTAATCCACGAGGGATTTCATAGAATTCATTTGCTTGAATAAATGTCTCAACATTGGTTACATGGTAAATATTATACATTTCTGTTTTCCAATTAAATAATTCTACAGGATATCTGATTTGTTCTTCTAACCAAGCAGGTATTGGTTTGAACTGATCAGAATATTGACTGGCAAACATTTCAGAAAAGAAATCATCACCAGTTTTCAGTAATTGAATATCTCCATTGTATGAATCCACTAATGCATAACCTACTAATCGTAAGTATGGATTACCAACAGACCATGGAACATCATTGGTATCAAATCCAATGATTAATGGAATAAGCCAATAAGAATTAGTTCCATCAGTTACAGGTAATGAATCCAATTCTTGTCCAAATAGATCATATAAGAAATAAGGATACAAAACTTCCATTCTGTCATTAACATCTTTGTATCTCATCAAGTGAACTGATTCAGCTGGAAATGAAAGTAAGAAATTTGGTTCAAAAATCCAACTTAATGGTGGAGACAGATCTAAACCACCTGAACCTGAATAAGATGCCCCTCCAAGTTCAGCACTTGAAGAACCTCTAGAATTAGGAAAACCAGACCATGTTTGCTCAAATAATCCACCTTCACCATAGTAAATTTCTCTTTGTTTGAAAAATTCTTCACTATCTATTATCTGACCATCAGTTGCTTCAAGGGTAAGAAAACCATTTGGAACATGAGTATATACAAGATGTTCATTATACCATCTATTTTCAAGACTGACAGATGTGGGTAAAATTGGTTTCATAGAAGCTGTCCAATACAAAGTATTGTTAAAACGAAGAATATCATTATCTTCAAAATCAACATATGGAATTAAACCAATTTCAGGTTTTAGTTTAGCAAAAGCTGCTTCCCAATCCCATACACGAATAACATCTAAAACATCACTATTTTGTTTGATGTAATTATCGATATTATTTGGAGAAACAGATGTTAGTTGAACTTCATGAATATTTTCTTGAACACCTGTTAATTCACCTAGATATCTATTAACACCTATTTGTTGAGCAGTGTATGGACCTAAAAATTCTATTTTCTTAGCATCAGCAATGCTATTGTTTACTGAAACAACTCCTCCTACAATTATCGCAATTGCAACAATTGTTAAAATTCTGATGTATACATCTCTCTTAAACATATGAGTAAGAACACGTGCTCTAATTCTATCAATAATTGAAAATGCAATTAAAGCAAAACCAATTGTTAATGTACCACCAATTACATATCTTGTATTATAATCAATTT
>CALBNQ010000086.1 GCA_937896495.1 uncultured archaeon
GAGAAGGTGGTAGAAGAGAAGGTGGTAGAAGAGAAGGTGGTAGAAGAGAAGGTGGTAGAAGAGAAGGTGGAGATAGAAATGAGAGATCAAACTATGGTGAAAGAAGAAGAGAAGGTGGAGATAGAAATGAGAGAAATGGTTTCGAAAGAACAAATTCAAATAAAAAGAGAAGCAGATTTGGAAGAAGATAATCAATTATATTTTTGGATAAAGTCAGACGGCGAAAAAAAATTAGCAACTGAAAATTTAGTTCCTGGAAATCAAGTTTACAAAGAAAAATTGATTATTAAAAAAGGTGTAGAGTACAGATTATGGGATCCATTTAGAAGTAAACTAGCAGCATCAATAATGAATAATTTAAAGGATTTTCCTTTTGAAAATAAAACCAAAGTTTTGTATTTAGGAGCATCAACTGGAACAACAGTTAGTCATATTTCAGATATAGTAGGCAATAATGGAATCATATTTGCAGTTGAACATGCAAGTAGAGTTGCAAGAGATTTTTTGGACAGAGTTGCAGCACATAGAACAAACATAATGCCAATTTTACAAGATGCAAGAAAACCAAAAGAGTATTTTTCGGTATTTGGAAAAGTAGATGTTGTTTATGTAGATATTGCACAACCAGATCAAACAGAAATTGCAATTAAAAATTGTGAGATGTTTTTAAAAAAAGGAGGTTATTTTTTCCTCGTAATCAAAACAAGGAGTATAGATGTCACAAAAGCACCAAAAAGAATCGTTGAGGAAGAAATTGAAAAACTAAAAGAGAAATTTGAGATTATACAATCAATTGATTTACATCCATTTGATAAAGATCATGCAATGATAATTGCAATGGATAAAAATTAATTATTTAAGATTATTTTTTGAACAGGTTTCCAACTTTTACGCACAAAATTAGGCATTTTATGATTTTTTTTATAAAATTTTGTCACAAATTTCACAGTAACAGAATCAGAAGGGTATCCACTTCCTAAATTATGGTCTTTTCTTAATTTTGCAATTGCTTTATCGCGAGTGACTTTTGCAAGAATTGAAGCAGCTGAAACAATTACAAATCTACTATCAGCATGATGATATGATTTAATTTTATGATTTCCAGATAGTTGTGAAATTTCTTTTCCGAATCTTTTAGGGTTAACATCACATGAATCAACATAAGATGTATCAGGATTTAATTTTGAAACAACTTTGGCCATGTATTTTGCCTCTAATCCATTCAAACAATGTTTTTTCACACTAGCATCAATTGAGCGAGGAGGGATTTTTGCAATATAGTAATTATCAGCAATTGCAATAATTTCTTTGTAAAGAGATTCACGTAATTGTGGCGAAAGTTTTTTTGAATCTTTTACACCTAATGAAGAAAGTTTTCTCAAGTTTTTTTTGTTCAAAGTAATTCCTGCAATAACTAATGGACCCAACATAGAACCTCGTCCTGCATCATCAATTCCACAGATTTGCATAAATTGTGTCGTTATGTGCAAGTATTAAACCGTTATAGGGTTAAAAAGAATAGAAAAATAGTTGGAATTTTCAGATGAGGTTTTTCAAGAAATTGTTGAAGGAGATACAAAACTTTTGGTTCCAAAAAAATCAATCACAGAAAAAGTACCACCAAAAAAACCTGCATTTTTTAATCCAAAAGCAAAACTAAATAGAGATTTTTCAATTATTGCATATGCATCTTTTCTTAAAAAATTTCAGGGCCCAAAAATTTTCTTAGAAGGATTATCAGGGATAGGTGCACGTGGATTAAGGGTTGCAAATGAATTAGAAATTGAAAGTTTGATAATAAATGACCTTAACCCAAGTGCTCTAAAAATGGCAGAGCATTCAGCAAATCTAAATGATGTAAAAAATATTGAATTTTCTGAAAAAGAAGTATGTAGATTTCTTAGCAAGTATTCAAAAAAAGGCAAAAGAGGCTCAATTGTAGATATTGATCCATTTGGTTCACCTGCAGCATTTTTTGATTGTGGTCTTAGAGCAACTATGCATGGAGGAATATTATCTACTGCAGCCACAGATCTTCAAGTTCTAAATGGGTTATTTCAAGGGGCATGTAAAAGAAAGTACGGAGGGATTCCAGTTAGAACAGAATACGGGAATGAGATTGCAATCAGATTGGTTTTAGGATGTTTAAGAGTGGTAGCTGCCAGATTGGGTGTTGAAATTATTCCAATGTTTGTAGAAAGTGAAATGCACTACTATAGAACATATGTTAAAGTTCTAAACAGACCAGATCAACAGGAAAATATTGGATACATTTTACATTGTAAAAATTGCGGAAATAGAAAAGTATCAGTAGAACAAGAACAAGAGTGTGAACTGTGTAAATCGAAAATCAGTATTGCGGGACCGTTATGGATAGGGAAAATATTTGACAAAGAATTTGTGACAGATATGTTAGTAGAGATTCCAAATTTCAAAGTAGACAAAAAATGTGAAAAAACTATTACCAAATGTCTTGAAGAATCAGAAATGCCAGTAACTTATTTTACTTTGGATGAAATTGCATCAAAAATGAAATCATCACCACCAAAATTAGAGAAAGTAGTATCAAGTTTACAAAAAAATAACTTTAAAGCTAGTGTGACATCATTTTGTCCTACAGGATTTAGAACTGATGCAAAAATAAATGAAATTATTGAAATTTTTAATTCTATCCAATAAAACCTAAACAAACACAATACAACTCACTACTTTGTTTTCTACTTGCTTTGGGCTTTGTGAGATTTATCCGTGCAAATTTTTTCTTTACATAATCAGAAAATTCTTTTGAATATTCACCATCAAAAACTTTGAATACAGCATTGCCCTTGTTTGACAAAACTTTGTCCATAATTTTTACACAATCATAATTTAATGAAATTTGTTTTGCATGATCAACTGACCAATTTCCACTAACTTTGGGAGAAAGATCACAAATTACGGCATTGATTTTACGTCCAAAATAAGACATTATTTCATCAATAACATGTTCATCTTCAATATTTTCACGAATTAGGTATGCACCAGGAATTTCCTCTACATAAGACAAATCAATTCCCATAACTTTACCTTGATTGCCAGTTAGTTTAACTGCCATCTGAGTCCAACCACCTGGAGCACAACCAAGATCTAAAACACCAAATCCAGGACCAATTATTCGATAAGATTGATTTAGTTCTTTGAGTTTGTATGCAGCTCGACTTCGAAAACCTTGTTCATGGGCTAATTTACGATAATGATCTTTTCGAGCGTCTTGTAATTTCATTTACTCTTCGCAGGTTTTTTCAGTTCAGCAATTACCCAATCTTCAATAAATTGACAATTCTTAGGACTTATTTCTCCATCAAGAGAACATTTCTGTTCTACAGTACATGTCAAACATGGAGAGTTTTCAATAGATAAAGTACTGACAGGAGTTTTCTTTAGAATTAATTTGTAAGTCCATCTGTTATTTTCAAGTAATTTTTCTCGAGTAATGGTTCCCATTCTTTCAAGTTTTAATGACAATCTAGAACCGTCACGACTTGTGAGTTTGAGTTTTTTCCATAACTCACTTTGAAACATTCCTTCAGATTCACGTTCTGCTAAAATATCACAAACTTTGTTTGTGAGCCTTTCCATGTCAACTTTTTCGATTTGAAAGTTTTCAATTTCTTCATCAGATAGTTGTTCTTCTAATTCTTCTTCTAATGTTCTTTCAGCTTCTTTTTTAGCTTCTTCTAATTCTTTTTTAGTTAATTTTTTTACTTTTGCTGGTTTTGCTTCTTTCTTTGCTGCAGGTTTCTTTGCTGGTTTTGCTTCTTTCTTTGCTGCAGGTTTCTTTGCTGGTTTTGCTTCTT
>CALBNQ010000087.1 GCA_937896495.1 uncultured archaeon
CATTAAATGAATTTATGAAACTAGTTCCAGCTTTTGTGTTTAGTAATTGATTGTCTCTGATTTCTCTGAGTTGTTGGACTTGTGTTGCCATTTCTGAGCCGTATGTAGCTGTTGCAATTAGGCAACCGCCACCATTTTCAGATTCTTCCGTTGGAATTTCTTGTTCAGTCAAGATTTCAAAAGTATCAATTGATTTTTCAAATATTGGTAATTGCTCATCAAAAAAATCAACATCATTACTATATGTTAAAACGTAATATTTTTCGTCCCCAAAAATTAGTAATTCTTTGAACTTTACATCAATTGTTTTATCATTAGATACAAAATAACCAATTGCGGTAATTTCATAAGATTCATGTTTGAAAACTGATGAGTTTTCTGTAGATATAATTTTCAAAGAGTTATTTTCAATTGCTGGTTTTAATGCAATATTTTTTTCTATTATCAATTGTTCAATTGTTTTTCCATTAGTATTATTAACAGTCATTGAAATTACTGGGTTGATTTTTCCAATCTTTGGTCCTGTTGCAACAATATCTGGTGTATTTTCATTAATTTTTTCAGGTTGTTGTAATAGCCAACCTTCAGGAATATTGAATTTTATTTCATGTTCTTCACTTTGATAAATCTGACCCTCAAAAGAAGGTGAATTATCAAAAGATTCAGTTCTTTCAGGCTCTTTTAATTCAAGTAAGTTTGAAACATCAGAACGGTTAACAACTTTAGCGTTTACAATTTTTACTTTTTCTGGATCTGTTGGTCTATCACTTGTACCTATTTGTACTGCAGCAATTTTATCAAGTGTTTCAAAACTTTCCTCAGTTACAATTCTTCCAAACACAGTATATTGTCCATCAAGAAAGTTAGAATCTTTATGAACTATGAAAAATTGAGAACCAGCACTGTTTGGATCTTGGGATCTTGCCATTGAGACAATTCCTCGTAAATGAGATCTTGAACTAAATTCTGCTTTGACATTATATCCAGGCCCTCCCATTCCCCATGAACCTTTGTTGTCTGTTTTTGTATTAGGATCTCCTCCTTGAATCATAAATCCTGGAATAATTCTATGAAAAAGAGTTCCATCATAAAAGCCAGATTCAGTTAAGCCAATGAAATTATTAACATGGTTTGGTGCATCATTAGGAAAAAATTCAATTGTGATTTTACCCATATTTGTATCTAAAATTACTAATTTTTCAGATTCTGCAAATGATTGATTTCCTAAATTAATTAAAAGTAAAGAGATTGCAAAAAATAAGATAATCTTTTTCAATAAAATTTTGAATTCTGACTTACATAAAAGCCAAGTGTATTAGTTTTTAACAAAGTCAAATGAATCATCACTAAGATGGAATCAACAGAAAAAATTCAAGCACATTTGGTATCAGTGTGGAGAGAATCAAAAAAATTCTTCTCAATTGGTGGTAAAGAAGGAATGTTAGTATTAACTGATAGACATTTGATGTTTGTACATAAAACAGAAGCTAAAATGAAATGGTGGAAAGCAATTACTCAAAGGCAAGTAGTAAATTTTATCAAATCAAAAAATACAATGATTCGCCATGATGGGTATAATGAAGAGGAATTAATGGATGATGTAAATGATGAACGAAATATGGAATTGGCATTTGATGATATTTCTAATATAAAATTTGAAGAAAAATCATGGGGAAGTGTATTACAATTAGAATATATAAAAAATGACAAAACAGAAAAATTTCAATATTCGATTGCCCAAGATTGGGTAAAATATCCTGCAAAAGAGCCTACAAAATACATGAAAGTTGATTGGAAACCATTTGTTCAGTACATTAAAGACAGACAAAAATTTACAAAGTGAAATTGGGTAAAATTTATGCTGTTGGTGTAGGTCCAGGTTCACCAAAATATGTAACTGAAATTGTAAAAGAAATTATTCAAAAATGCGATATAATAATTGGTTACAAATACACATTAAAAACAATTGAGAGTATAACTAAAGGAAAAGAGATCTATGAAATTACAATGAATGATCAAGAAAAATCATATCAAGAAATTTATCCTAAATTGGGGGATAGAACTTTGGTAATTCCGTTTACCGGTGATGTGAATTTTTCTGAATCAGAAGTTGTTGATAGATTAATTGAAATTTTTGGTAAAGTGGAAATTATTCCAGGAATTAGTTCAATTCAAGTTGCAGCAGCAAAAGCACAAGTTCCACTTGATAAATCCAAAGTAATTACAATGCACGTTACCACACCAATTGAAGATAAAAAATTAGAATTACAAAAAGCGTTAATTGATGGTTTTAGTGTAATTTTAGTTCCAAGACCGTGGCCAAAGCAACCAGACAAACATTTTATGCCTTCAGAAATAGCAATTTATCTCAAAGAAAATAATTTTAATACTGATAAAATGAAAGTTCATGTTTTTGAAGCAATAACTACTGAAAATGAAACAAATTTTGTAGGTGTTGTAAAAGATTTGGAAGGAAAAGAATTTTCAGATTTATCTGTGATGGTGTTTAATCAAACTAGTTTAGATTCTTATATGAATTATAGATGGCAATGGGAAAATTAATTCTAATTTCATTTAATTTGAATTAGTTATTTTTAAGAATAATCAGTTATGAGTTGTTGATCACCTTTACTTTTACCGAATACTAATTCTATTTCATCTGAAAGTGCATGAATTCTTCCTCTTTGGTATTCAGTTACATCATATTTATCAACAAGTCTTTTTGCCAGTTTAAGATATTTTTCTACAGAACCTCTCGTAATTGTGGCAATTAATTTGTGAGAACATGTACATGTTTGAATAAGGGGCATACGACGATATGATTTTCCACATGCTGTACATCTAAAACTTTGTCTAGCATATGCTCTAAGATTTCCCATAAGATCTGGTACAAGATGTGTAGAAATAACATTTGAAACAATTTCTGATGTGTTTACAGCATTAATTAATTCAGCATTTCTAACTTGCATATCAAATTTATCAAGCATTGAACCAAGTGTAGAATATGCACTACGAGATTTTGAAGTAGTTAAAGATGAAGTTAGATGTGTGAAAAAATAATCATAAAATTGTCTTTCAGTTTCAATTCGCGATTCAACAATTTCTACTGATTTCACACTTGAAGCTTTAACTTGTTGAAAAGTAGATTCAAAAAATTCCAAAGGTAATATTTTTGTGACTTCAAGATTATGTGCCTGAGGTTGAGATTCATGTGGAAGTACTAATGGTTGAACAAGTAATGGTGCATCCATTAATCCACCAATTCTATCAGATAGAAATTGTCTTGAGAAATTAAGTAAACAATCCATCAAAAGCATTATTGAATCTGCATCACCATCTGCATCTCTTCTTTTTGCTGAATGCCAATTTGGAGTTCCAAAACAAACATGTGTCTCAGTATATCCAATTATTCGTCCTACAATCCCTACAGAAGTATGTGGTGCTAATCCAATAATCAAATTACCAAGAAGATCTTCAATATTTTTAACATTGTAAAATGAAGATTTACCATAAAATTTCTTCAATAAAAGATCTATGTATTTACAAGTTGAAACAAGATATCTTCCACTTTCAAAAGGAATTATCACATCTTGCATGCGAAGTTCGATGGTTTGATCTAAATTTTCAATCGGTTTTCCTTCAATGTCATGAGAATAACCCAATTCCTTTAGTTTTTTAATTGATGTGCCAATCCATGACGGTTTGAAATGTGTTAATGGAGAATTTGTTGCATCAAATCTAACGGTTCCATCTTTAAAGACTGTAAGACCAAAATGTTGACGTACAAGTCCTTTTTCAATGGGTTCTGCAATTTTATCTTGACTAATAAGATCTTTTACTCCTTTAAATGGCTCATAAGCTCTTAATCCCATTTTTTCTTGAGCTGAAAGTAATTTTTCTTTTAATGGGAATTTCCTTTCAGAAAATGACGGTGCTTTACGTTTACATTTTTCACAAAATGGTTCATCTAGTATATCTCTACAGAAAAAACATCTGTAAGTAATAGTAGTTTTTGTACCACATTTCAAACACTTTATTCCAATAGATGGTTCATCACAAACACTACAATGTCTATTTAGTACTTTAGCAAAGAAGTTTTCATTTCTAGATGCTTTTAGAAGATCACGAGTTGGACCTCCTCTATTACTAACAGGAAATAGTATGTGAGTTGGAGGTTTCATTTGTCTAGGTGCAGCTTTCTCAGGTCTCCCAATTCTTACACCAATTGATGTTGAAAATTTATTTTTAATTTGAATTCCAGATGATTTTGACAAAATTTTTGGAACTGATAAATCAGTGATTATAGGTTTTTTCTTAAATAATAAATTAAAAAATATTTTTGCCTCTTGCTCCTCTAAAATTATTTTTTCATCTTTAATTTTATGAGGAGTTCCTAATTTCTCAAGAATTTTTTTTACTCCAAAAGAGTATTCGATTAATGTTTCCTCAACTTTTTTTGGTTCTAAAAGTTTCTCAAGTTCTTGAGAAGAAATTAAATCCCAAAAATACAAATATTTTGGATAAAAAGGAATTTGGAAATCAAGGGATATTTTTAGTGCATCATCAATTGTTGGTATTTTTTTCAAAAATTGATATAAATATTCATTATCAGTTTTGTGTTTTTGTATTTTTTGCTTTAATTCTTCTAACCAAAATTCTTCAACATACCCTGATGGAATAAGTTGAGCATTATTTTCAAGAAAGTCTCCAAATGTGATTAAAATATCTCCTAAATGAAGTATTTTTTCAATTTCATTTTTTATTTCTCGACCATGTTTTACATCTCTTATTTTAACAACATTTCCATTTCTCAAACGAACTGTTGGTGTATCAATTGAATCAACAAAAGCAACAGTTGCTCCTTTTCCTGGAAGATCAATCTTAATTTGAGTTCCAACTGCTATAGTATGATCAAGAATCTCTGCAATAACAGGGTTAATTCCTACTGCTGCAAAACCAGTATTACATGCTCTTCCATATCTTAATCGAAATCCACCCAACGAATTAGGCATAGATAATACTGATCTACCAGTTATTACCTCACGCATTCTTTTTGCAGCAGCATCTTCTTGATTATCACCTGTCTGAACTGCTCCTTTTAGTTCATTGAGCCACTCCCAACCATCCAGATTATACATTTCAATTCTTTTAAGAAGTTTTTTGGATCTGCCAATTAATCCATCATTTAAAACACGTAAAGCTCCACCTCTTACTCTATCAGTTTTAATACGAGTCATTCCTTTATGATTTACAACTTCATATGGATCTGTATCCACACCATTCAATTCAACTGGAAGATTTGAAATCACATGAATGATATCTTCATCTAAAATATGAAATTGGAAACTGCTTGCTTCTCTTTCATAAATTCGTAATTCTTCAACAAATCTACCAGTTTCATCATCAAAAGAATCTGCTTGAAATTTTGCTAAACCAACTGCTTTTCTAACATGATCTGCAATTAACATGGTAACTGCAGATTCTGTTCCACCTGCTGAACGCATTGGCCCTGCAATTGAAATAGAAAGGTATTCTGTTCCATCTTTGTTTTTCTTAATAGATACTTCACTAATTCCTTGTAATGGAGCAATTGTAACTCCTTCAGTTACAATTGCCAATCCTACACGAACTGCAAGATCTAGTTTATCCTCTAAAGATGCATCTGGTAAAGCATATTTTCCTAAGGCTAATTCTTTTGAAAGCATTAATGCAGAAAGTTCTTTTCCATGAATTTTTAGTAATTTTCTAAGTGGTTCAGCAATATCAATATCGTGCATTTTAGCAACTCTATCTGCTAAATCAAATGCAATTTTAGGCTCAATTATTGCAGAAGAATCAAACAGGGTTGCTTTTGCAGTAGCAGCATTTTCAAAAATAGTAGTTGTATCATTTGATAAATTAGAATAATAATCAAAATAATAATCAGGCATTTGAATATCCTTAATACGAGAAATTGCGTCATTTTCAGACATAATTTGATACTTCTACTTGCTTCTTTGAATTGCTTTTGCTATTTCTTCAAGTTTCTTGATACTACCACCTTTTTCAAGGAATGTACCAATAACTAATGCATCTGCTCCTGCTTTTGCTAAACTCTCAGCAATTTTAACATCTTTGATGCCTCCACCTACTATCAAAAATCCATTAAATGTACGTCTGACAGTCTTGACCATTTCAGGTGTGACACTTGATTTTGCTCCAGAACCTGCTTCAAGGTATACAAATCGCATACCAAGGAATTGTGCTGCAAGAGAATATGCTGCTGCAATTTTTGGTTTTTCAAAAGGAATTCCACGTGCTGCTCCAACAAACCAAGCAGAAGTTCCATCTCCAATCACCAAATATGCAGTTGGGAGAGGTTCTAGACCAAATTTTAGTACACTTGGAGCACCTAATGCTTGTGCCTGAGTGATAAAGTATGGATTCTCAGAGTTCATTAAAGAACTAAACAATATTGCATCAGCATCAGGAACAACACCTGTAACGTTTCCTGGAAACAAGATAATTGGGATTTTAATGCCTTTTTTAATACCTTTAACAACTTGGGCCATTTCAATTTGATCATTAGAAGTAGAACCTCCAACTAATATTGCAGAGGCACCAATCTTTTCAACATCTTTAGCAAGTTTACTTGAAGCCTCTAGATTTGATACTTCTGAATCAATTAATACAAAGAGTAGTGTGTTTTTCTTTTTTAATTCTGATTTTAGAAATGTTTCAACTTTTCCAGTCATAAGAGACCTCAGTATGTGTCTCTTTAAAGTTTAATTGGAATAACTGTATACAGATCTGTATAGCTATGTCAACATCTGAAGAATCTAATTTTAACAACATTATACGTAAAATCATCAAAAAATCACTGTTTACAGAGCGACAAATTGAAATTATTTTAAATCAGAAGGATCTTCAAGAATCAAAGTTTTCTATAACTAAAGGTGCGTATTACAGGCAAGTTGGGCAATCTAGGGAGAAATTAATTGGATTATTCTATTCAATCATACTTTTTCGTGCTTTAGGCATACTCTTACCTGATGATATTGATGTGATATCCAAACTATCAGAGCAGGTTAATGTGATAAATGTGAGTGATATTTTTCCCGAGAGAGAAGATGAAGTGATTAATGTGATAGATAGGCTTGTACGTCAGGCATGTAATATGTGATGATTGTGATTACCATAATCCCAAACAAGATTGTATGGTTGTGATAAAGTATGTGAGTTTGTTAATCTAAAGTGTGAATTAATGTTGGTCAATCACAATAAATCACAACTCAAGCGTAAATATTGTGATGTTAGTAGAAATTCCTGACCCTGAAGTGATTTTAGGTGTGATAATTGCATTTTTGGTCGGTTTAGCAGGACTATATAGCTATTACAAAGTAAAACCATTCATCAAATCAAAAAATGAGATGAATGATGTATCTCAATCTGAGCGTTTGGAATACTATGAAAAACAGTTGATTGATATGAAAATACGCCTAGATGCCTTGGAAATACAAGGAATTGAGCAAAAAGTCGAGGATCCAAATCTAGAACTAAAACAATTTTTAGAAAAACTAGCAAAAAATGAGGTTAATGAAAAACAATCAGCATATGAAATTATCGAGCCTCAAACCATCACAAAAAAGGTTGATTCCACGCCTAAAGTTGTTGAAATTGGTTATTCTAACCCAACAAATCACGTGTTGCATCTAATCACAAGTAAAGCTATGACATCACGTGACATACAAATCACATTAAAAAAGAGTAGAGAGCACACTTCAAGGTTAATGAAAAAATTATTCGAAGAGGGTTTGGTCCAAAGAAATACAGAAACTAAACCATATACATATTCAATTACTGAGAAAGGGATTTCAAAGGTTGAATATGATCAAAGTGCTCCAACCATTACCCAATAGACTTTTAAAATATTTTTCGTTGATTTTACTAGTATTTCCCTCAAAAAT
>CALBNQ010000088.1 GCA_937896495.1 uncultured archaeon
GAAAGATCCTGTAAGGTTATAAACAATTACTGGATCTTGCGATTATGTCTATAGATGATATTGAAGTTCCAAAAGAATTACGTGAATTTATGTTAGAAGGAGCAGAAGAAACATTTCTTGGACAAAAATTTGGAGCAACGAAACAATATCGTTATGGAAATTTACACATTAGAGAATATGATGATAAATTTTTAGTTCATTCTGATAAAATTGATCCAAGAAAAGATCCAATTGGACATTTAATTCATGATGCCCCTGAAATTTTAGTAGGTTTAGCTTGTGCAGTTTTTGGTGGATCAAAAATTTCAAAAAATTTATTGAACAAAAAATCAAAAAAATCAGTTCTTACTGCTAGTTTAACCACATCGATTATTTTTGGATATTTGGGATATGCTACAACTAAAAAAATTAAAAATCATTTGAAATAGATATGTCTGTTGTTAGAACAATTCATGTGCTAGTTAAACTACTTCCTTCTGTTTTTGCATTACGACGAGATAGAAAAAAATGGATTAATCAAAAAGAAAATGAAATAGATTTAGAACAATTTAGAAAAAATGCTCGTAGAGTTCTTGAAACATTTATTTCATTAGGTCCAGTTTATATCAAATTAGGACAATGGCTTTCTTCTAGATCTGATATCTTACCTCAGCCTTATCTTGAGGAACTTGCAAAACTTCAAGATTGTGTACCATCTTCATCTTTTGATAAAGTAAAACCCATTATTGAAAGAGATTTGGGACCTATTGACGAAAAGTTTGATTCAATTGATACAAATTCTATTTCTGGTGCTTCACTTGGTCAAGT
Source organism: uncultured archaeon (assembly GCA_937896495.1). GTDB lineage: Archaea > Thermoproteota > Nitrososphaeria > Nitrososphaerales > Nitrosopumilaceae > Nitrosopumilus. The sequence continues at coordinate 808 of CALBNQ010000088.1, forward strand.
ATATCGAGGAACAATTTCTGGACAAGAAATTGTAATTAAAGTGAAAAGACCTGGAATAGAAAAAGTTGTAGAAACGGACCTTAAAGTTTTAAAAATAATTATTCCTTTGGCATTAAAATTTGTAGATCGTAATTTACATTATTCTGCAAAAGCAATGCTCTCTCAATTTATTGAAACTATTCATGAAGAAATGGATTATACAAACGAGTCTGAAAATCTTAAAAAAATCAAAAAAGATTTGGAAAAATCAAATAATGTTATTATTCCTTCAGTCTTTGATGATTATTCATCAAAAAATGTATTGACCATGGAATATCTTCCTGGAATTAAGATTACAAATGTGGATGAACTTGAAAAAAAAGGAATTGATAGAGAGCAATTAGTAATTAATGTTCATAAAGTATTTTTCACAATGCTGCTCAAACATTCTGTTTTTCACGCAGATCCTCACCCTGGAAATATTTCAGTCACTGATGATGGACAGCTTATTTTGTATGACTATGGTATGGTAGGACGAATAAATAATGAAACGCGTTTTAAACTAATTCGCCTTTACCTTGCATTAGTTGAAAAAAATCCCTCTCGAGTTGTAAATGCAATGAATGAACTTGGAATGTTAACTCCAGGATATAATCGAATGGTAATTGAAAAAGGAATTGAGCTTGCAATTCGTTCAATGCATGGAAACAAACCAGATGAAATGGAAGTTCAAAGTTTAATGGAACTTGCAAATCAAACAATGAGCAAATTCCCATTTATGCTACCAAAAAATTTGGCATTGTATATGAGAATGGCATCAATTATTGAAGGAATATACAAAATACATGATGTTGATTTCAAATTTATCAAAGTTTTAAAAAATATTCTTGAAGAAGAAAATTTGATTCCAAGAGCATATTTTGAAGAATTAAAAATCTCATTTGATAATTTAACAAAATCAATTGAATATGTTACACGAATGGGACCTGAAATGAAAAAATTTATGGATGAAACACAAATTTTTATGCAAAAAAGAAAATCAATGACGTTGATTAGTGGAAGTATTTTTGCTTCTTCACTTTTTATCGGTTCAGCATTTTTATATCAATCAAATGAATCTCTTGGTTTTACAGGAATGTTTGGTTCTGGATTGGTAATGATACTTTCTGTGTTATTTAGAAAACATTAATTTATTCAATTGAAATATTTTTTCCTTTTTTTGTTACAGGAATAATCAATGTTAGAATACCATTTTCATATTTTGCTGACTCCATATTTTCTTCACCTTCTTTGATATTTATTGGAAGCCTGATTTTTTTATCAATAATATTTGGTCTTTGATTAACAATCAATGATTTAACCTCTTTCCCAATCACTTTCTGTGCTTTGATCGAAAGAATATCATCATTTATTGTTAATTCAATATCTTTTTTAGAAAATCCTGGAATATCAATGACAATCTTTAGATCATTTTCATCAAGAAACATATCAATTGGAGGTAAAATAAATTCGTAAAACTCTCGTGATTTATTCTCAATTTCTTTAATCATATCTTTCACAAGTCCCATTTTGAGTTTAATGTTAATTTTTGAGTTATAAATCTTATAGATTACATCAAAAATTTATAGAAAAATTATGATAGATTTTTAATTAATCATTTCTTAATTTTGATAACTTATGATAATTGTTATTGAAGGTGGAGATCAAGCAGGAAAATTCACTCAATCCATATTACTTGAAAAAGCTCTTAAAAAAAGAAAAATTAAGACAAAATTATTTCATTTTCCTGATTATTCTACTCCTATTGGAAAAGAAATTAGAAAATATCTAGATGGAAAACGAAAATTTCCTCCTCAAACAATACATTGTTTATTGGCAGCAAATAGATGGGAAAAGCTCAATCAAATTTTAGATGCACAAGAAAAAAATTCTGTTTTGATAATGAATAGATATTATCATTCTAACTTAGTTTATGGATTAGCAAATGGAATGAAACAAAAATGGCTTGAGAATTTAGATACTGGTCTCCCAAAATCTGATTTAGTAATCTTACTTGATGTTACTCAAAAAGAATCATTTCATAGACAAAAAACACATAGAGACAAGTTTGAAAAAAATGAGAAATTTTTAAAGAAAATTTCTAAAATTTATCAAAGAATTGCCAAAAAAAAACATTGGAAAATAATTGATGCATCAAATTCCAAACAAGAAATACATGATGAAATCATGAAAATATTTTCAAAGAAAATAGGAATATGAAAAAAAATTATTTAGACATTATTGATCCAATACATGATTTTATTCGTGTTTATGAACATGAATTATCCATAATTGACAATCCTATTTTTCAAAGATTGAGACGAATCAGACAGCTTTCTGGTGCTCATTTAACATACCCAGCTGCCCAACATACTAGGTTTGAGCACTCATTGGGTGTAATGCATATTGCTAGTCAAGCTGGTCATGCATTAAACGAAAAAGGAATTATAAAATTAGATGATATTGAAATTCTTCGTTTGTCTGGTCTCTTACATGATATAGGTCATGGTCCATTTTCTCATCTTTTTGAAGAAATAATCCAAGAGAAAAAAATTTCACATGAAGATTTTGGAAGAAAGATAATCCTAAACTCTGACATTGGAGATAATTTATCAAAAAATGGTTTTGATAAAAAACTTATTACAAAAATTGCTTTTGGTAATTCAAAAGATCAATACATGAATGAAATAGTTTCTGGTGCATTAAGTGCTGATATGATGGATTATTTACTTAGAGATGGTTATTTTACGGGAGCAGAACATGCTAAAATTGATCATAAACGTATAACACAATCACTTGATGTACACAAGAAAAAATTATCTTTAGAACGTTCAGCATTATACTCTTTTGAATCTATGATGCATTCTAGATATCAAATGTTTAAAGCAGTATATTTTCATAAAACTGTGCGAGCAGCAGAAGTAATGTTACTTGAAGCATTAAGATTATCTGATGACGAATTTGGTTTTACTACGTTTAATCTAAATGAATTTGTAAATCTAACAGATGAAAATGTTTTATCATCTCTTATTTCATCAAATTCTACTAAACTCAAACATGCAAAACAACTTGCTATAGATTACCAAAACAGAAAATTGTTAAAATGTGTGTTTGAAAGAATATTGACAGGTAAAACAAATTTGAAAAAAACCAAAACCAATGAACTTAGAACATTAATTTCTCAAAAATCTAAAGTAGATGAAAATGAAATTTTTGTTGACAGTTCTGTTACTCCTTCAATTCCTCTTGCCCCCTCAAAAAATGAATCAAAATCAATCATCTTAATTTCAAATGAAAATGGAAAATCCTCTGCAAAAGAGATGCCTATTTCAGAAATTCCTGTAGTTTCTGCCATTTCTGGGTTCATGAATATTTTAAGAATCTATACATACCAAAAGAATAGAAAAAAAGTTGAAATTGCCGCAAAATCAATCATTGGTGATCTAAAATGAAACAAAGAATTGTAATAAAATTATCAGGACGACTTTTTGGTATGGATAATGTTAAGGTGTTAAAAGACTATGCTGCATTTTTGGTAAAACTCAGCAAAATTTGTCAACCTGTAATTGTTGCTGGAGGTGGAACTATAGCAAGACATTACATTTCCCATGCAAGATCATCAGGTGCTGATGAATCCACTCTTGATGAACTTGGAATTGAAATATCTAGATTGAATGCAAAATTATTGATTTATGCATTGGGTAACAAAGCATATTCACATCCGCCAACTACCCTTCAGGAAGTTCGTCATGCAGTGGATGATGGATTGATAGTAATTACCGGTGGTTTACATCCTGGTCAAAGTACTAATGGTACTGCTGCATTAATTGCAGAAAAAATCAAAGCAGAACAATTTCTTAATGCTACTGATGTTGATGGAGTTTATGATATGGATCCAAATAAATTCAAACAGGCAAAAAAATTCAAACGAATTGAATTAAAAAATCTCAAAAATATTTTAGTTCATGAAGATTCTGTTGCAGGAGGATATGATTTGATGGATATTGTCGCACTAAAAATTATTGAACGTTCAAAAATTCAAACACGAATTTTAAAAGCTGATCCAAAAATAATTGAAAAAGCCATTAAAGGTAGTAATGTAGGCACAGAAATAATCATTTAATCAATATTCTTCTTATACTTCATTTTGAACTGTAGGTCTTGATTCTGACCAAATTTGGATTTCTTTTTTTCCATACTCTGCAATATCTAATTCTCTAAGTTTTTTGAAAATTAATAGAGCTTCATCTTTTTCCAAAGCTTTTGATTGAGCCTTTGTGAATCCGTCTTTATCTACAATAACTGTTACAAACCCATCTGGAGAATTAATAACTGCTGTAAATTCTTCTTCTCCTACTGGTTGGAAATTACCGTCAATTTTCTTGGTGGTTAATGTTAACATTGAAAATCCAGCCACCTCAAACATTTTCATTTGAGATTTACTTGCAATTTGTTTTCCTTTTTGAACTGCTTGGAAATATTGCATGACTAATACTATCTTCAATGATATAATAACTATCTCAACATTTAAGATATCCTGAAAATGTGTAAAAATTATGAATTCTAAAATTTTCGTTGGAATTGCAGTAATAGTACTTGTTGTGGTTTTAGGAGGAATTCTCTTGACCGGACCTACGATGATTGTTGCACCTCAAGAAAATACCTCAGAGGTTTCAAATGTTCAACAAGTCCAACCGTTAAAAGTTGAATTAAGTGAAATTTCCGTTGATAGAATCACAGAACGAAATGCTTCAATAAAAATTGCATTTACAATCTCAAATCCTAATCCTCGTGCTGTAATTGTACAAACAATGGACTATCAATTATACGAGTCAACTGTTTCTGATTCTGTACAAATTGCAGGTGGTGAAATTGGAAGCAGACCTCAGGGTATGGTAGAATTTGGTTCTGATTATTATGTCCTACTTGGAAATAATTCCATTATTCTGAAAGAAACTATTACGTTAAAGGGTTCAGAAAACACTCCAAAATTATGGGAAACACTAAGATCAGATGATCAAACTTGGAGGGTTACTGGAGATGTATTTTACAATCTAAGTTCTATGACCAGCGGTCAAGAAAATGTGATCTCTTTTGAGTTCTTTGATTAGACATAGTATCATAAAATTAGAAAATTATGATAATTTGTTTTTAGAGAAAAAATATTGGCAAAGTTATAAAAGCCCGTAAACTGTTTTTTTATCAAATGGCAGAAGCAGGAATGGCCGCATTCGGCGCAACAGCAGGAGTCGCAATCGCATTAGCAATAGTGTGTTTCGCTCTTCGTGGTAAAGGACATCCAGAACCACTAGATTAACCAAAAGGATTTTTTCCTTTACAATATTTTTAATTTTATTAAATTTCGTCTTTTTTACCCAAACCCATCATTTCAGCTAGGGATAATTGTTTGCTGTTTTTCTTTTTCATGAAACATTTTTCATAATATTGACAATCTGAACATTCCATTGATGGTTCTAAAATTGGCGTTTTTTGTTCTTTAAGTAAATCGTTTAGAACTCTGACTCTTCTTATTACTTCTTCAAACATTTTTTTATTTCGTGTTAATGAAAAAGTGGTTTCTTTTCTGTCTCCTGTAATGTAAACAATAACTCCATCTTCTTTATCATATATCCACATACATGCATTTAGATACAAAACATCAGTTGCTAAAGGATCTTCTAATTCATCAGGTGCTGCTCTGAATAATAAAATAGAATCATCTACTAACATGTCAATTTGACCTTTTAGTTTGATATCATCAACTTCAAAATTTTTGGGCTCACTTCCATATTGTAATTTTCTAAGTAATCCTGATAGTAATTCATTAAATCCTCTCCTTTCAATCTCTTCTGGTTCAATTCTATCATAATATGAGCGTCTTAGACATTGGACTACTTCTTGGAGATGAATGGTTTGAAAATCTTTAGAATTTATATCGATTTCTAACTCTTTTCCGATAGAATCTACTGCACTTTTAATTGTGGTTCTGAAATCTCTATCTCCCATCATAATACATCACTTTCTTATCTTGCCTCTTATGGCTTAACTAATTAATTTAGTGATTGTTTTAGAAATTTTTCCAGAAAATGCTAAAATTACAAAATGGAATCCAAACCCTATAACTGCACCAATTATGAGTTCCCCTGTAAAAAAATAAATCCCAAAGAATAATCCTAGTGGTGGCAACGTGAAAATCATTGCTAGAAACGAACTAACCCAAATCATTTTAAATAAAACTTCAGAAGAAATTTCTTTTTTCTTTTTGAAGAAATCTTTCATCTTGATATTATTCTTCATCTAGAATTAACTTTGACATTGTAGTCTCAGTTGGGATTTTTTGTTCAACTGCAAAAGCAATAGCTGCTAAATTCCTAACTTCAAAGGAAGTTAGTTTTGTTATTCCAACAATTGTTGCAAAACTGAACATTTTTGTAAATGAATTAATTGATGTTTTGTAAATCAAAATTTCAAAAGATCTTTCAAATTCTGCAATAGCATCTAATTCATTTTCAACTTGAGGAATCAACTCCTTGTATTTTGTATTTGATAATTCATTAAATGCATCTCTAATTGTAGCTGCTGTCATCATCCTCCCAAGTAATTCTCTTGCAGGCGGACTGGTGGAAATAATCAAATCTTGAATTTGTTCTTCTTGCAACCCCCAGAATTTTCCTCTTATAACACTCAAAATATTATAAAAATCAATATCCATTGCAACTATTTTTGTAGCATCTTTATCGGCATAATTTTTCATTGCTCCTGCAAGATGTTGAAATAAAATTTTATCAAAATATGTATCAAAAACTTGTACATTTTTTTTCTCATTATACAGTGCTGCAGCTTTTACAATTTCTTCTCCAAATTGAACTGAATTCAAACTTGCAACTGCTTCTTCAAAGTCTTTGGCAACTAGTGCTTTAATTACGACATCTCTTTGTTTAATTAATTCTTCAGCATGAAGATTAACCAGTGCTTCAATTTCTTCTTGTGATTTACCTAGAACCTTTCCTTTCAAAATTAATTTTAGATTAGAAACAATGAATTTCATATAATATGCATCTAAGACGCCTGAATTTCCTGATGTTTTTGCAATAGAATAATGAATATCCGCTAATTTACTCCTTAGAGCTGATTCAATAC
>CALBNQ010000089.1 GCA_937896495.1 uncultured archaeon
ACAGTTGTTAGAGAAGCTCCATCTGTTGAACTAGACAAGTCATACATTGGTTCTTGTACTGGTGCAAAATATGAGGATTTGGAAGCCGCAGCCAAAATTCTCAAAGGAAGACAAGTAAAGATTAGAACTGAAATTTTACCTGCTGCAATTTCTATTTACAAACGAGCAATGGAAAATGGATTGCTCAAAATATTTTTAGATGCAGGAGTTACAGTTGGACCTCCAACATGTGGTGCTTGTTGTGGTGCTCACATGGGTGTATTGGCAAAAGATGAAATCTGTATCAGTACAACTAATAGAAATTTTCCAGGAAGAATGGGACACGTTGAATCACAAACTTACCTTTCATCTCCAATGGTGGCAGCTGCATCAGCTGTTACTGGAAAAATCACTGATCCGAGGGACTTGAATTGAAAGGAAACATCATAAAATACGCACGTGATAATATTGACACTGATGTCATTATTCCTGGTCAATATCTCAAAGTACATGATTATGCAGAACTTGCAACACATGCAATGGAGGGACTAGATCCTGATTTTCATTCTAAAGTAAATGATGGTGATTTCATTTTATCTGGAAAAAATTTTGGATGCGGTTCAAGTAGAGAACATGCACCAATTGCATTATCTCATTCAGGAATAAAGGCCGTACTTGCATTATCTTTTGCAAGAATTTTTTATAGAAATGCAGTAGATGGTGCATTTTTGCTACCTATTGAAATTGATCAAGATGCATATGATGGAATTTCTGAAGGTGATGAAATTGAAATTGATATATCTCAAAACGAGGTTAAAAATAACACAAAAAATCAAATTTACAAAATGAAACCATTTTCTGAAATCATTGGAAAAATAATTGAAGCAGGTGGCCTCTTCAAATACAAACCTGATTCTGATTAAAATGGGTGACACTCTTTTTGAAAAGGTTTGGAAATCTCATGTTGTAGTAGAAAAAGAATCTGGTCCTTCTTTAATTTACATTGACAGACATTTGGTTCATGAAGTAACATCTCCTCAAGCATTTGATGGATTGCGTATGAGTAACCGAAAAGTAAGGCGACCAGATTTGACTATAGCTACCATGGATCATAACGTCCCAACAAATGATAGGTCTTTACCCATATTGGACCAAACTTCTGCTGTACAAATTCAAACATTAGAAAAAAACTGTAAAGACTTTGGAATCACTTTATTTGATATTAACAGTCCTGATCAAGGAATTGTTCATGTAATTGGCCCACAATTAGGAATTACTTTACCTGGTTCTACTATTGTATGTGGTGATAGTCATACGTCTACTCATGGTGCATTTGGTGCTTTAGCATTGGGCATTGGAACTAGTGATGTTGAACATGTACTGGCATCACAAACAATGTGGTTAGAAAAACCAAAACCTTTTGAAATCAGATTAGAAGGTAAAATAAAAAACCCACATGCAGTCACTGCTAAAGATATCATTTTGTCAATAATTAAAAATATTGGAACTGGCGGTGGAACTGGAACTGTTATCGAATATCGTGGTCAAGGAATATCTGATTTGTCCATGGAACAAAGAATGACCATTTGTAATATGTCTATTGAGGCAGGAGCTCGTGCTGGAATGATTGCCCCTGATGAGAAAACATTTGATTATTTAAGAGGTAAAAAGTACACTCCAAAAAACTATGAATCTCTTATTGATGTATGGAGAGATACTCTCAAGACAGATAGTGATGCAAAATTTGAGAAAGAATTTATTTTAAACATTAATGATATTGCACCTCAAGTGAGTTGGGGAACAAATCCTGGAATGACTTGTGATGTTACTGATTCTGTTCCCACTCCTGATGACTTTTCAAATGGTGATGAAAATCAAAAGAAAGGTATACAAAAAGCACTTGATTACATGGATCTTAAATCTGGAACCCCAATTGAAGAAATCAAAATTGATAGAGTCTTTATTGGTTCATGTACCAATGCACGATTAGAAGATCTTATTGAAGCATCAAAAGTAATTAAAGGTCAAAAAATCTCTCCAAATGTGAAAGCTATGGTTGTACCTGGCTCTCAAATGATTAAAAGACAGGCTGAAGAAATGGGTCTTGATAAAATTTTCACTGATGCCAATTTTGAATGGAGAGAATCTGGATGTAGTATGTGTCTTGGAATGAATCCTGATATTTTGTCTCCTGGTGAACGATGTGCAAGTACGTCTAACAGGAATTTTGAAGGTAGACAAGGAACTGATGGGAGAACACACCTTGTTAGTCCTATAATGGCTGCAGCTGCAGCAATAAAAGGTCATTTTGTAGATGTCAGAAAAATGGATTTGAATTAAATGGCAAAATCTTTAGGCGATTATAATATTGAACAATCTTCATCTTCTGACATTAATAATATCCAATGGACAAAAAAAGATCCATCTGAAAATAAACCAAAATTAAGAAAGAAAAAAGCAATCCCATCTACTAACATTATTCCTAACCAAAAAATTAAAGAAGAAAATTCTTCTTCTGTCGAAAAAATCTTTAAAATTGAAGAAAACATCAATTCGGAAAAATCAAAAAATAAAAAAACAGATAAAAAATTTCAAAAATCATCTGCATCACACTGTAATATTGAACCAAGTTTCAAGAGAAGAGGAAGATAATTTTCATGAAACCTTTTGAAAAAATTAATAGTATTATCACTCCTCTTGACAAAGTAAATGTTGATACTGATCAAATAATTCCCAAACAATTCTTAAAATTAGTTCAAAAATCTGGATTTGGTAAATTCTTATTTTACAATTGGAGATTTGATGAAAATGAAAACAAAAAACCCAATTTTATTTTAAACGATTCAAAATATGAAAATTCTAACATTTTAGTTTCTGGTGATAATTTTGGATGCGGTTCAAGTAGAGAACATGCAGTTTGGGCATTACAAGATTATGGATTCTCTGTAATCATTGCCCCCTCTTTTGCTGATATCTTCTTTAGTAATTGTTTTAAAAATGGAATTTTGCCTATCTCTTTGGAACAGAAAATTATTGAAACTCTTTATGTTGAAAATGACTCTGTAATTGTTGATCTGGAAAATCAAATAATTGTTACATCCTCTGAAGAAATCCCTTTTACTATTGATACTCATAAGAAAAAAATTCTTTTAGAAGGATTGGATGATATTGCACAAACTTTTCAATTAGAAGATAAAATCACTGAATTTGAAAAACATTCTACAGTCCCATCTGTTTTATAATTTTTTTAACTGTTTTTTCATTTCGTTCTAAAACCATTGGAGATTCTGCATCTATCCATTCTTTATTCTCAATATCAAAAGCACTAATTTTATCCTCTTTTGACAATTGTTGTAATATATCAAATGACAAATTGATTTCTTTTTGTTTTCCTTTCTTTTCTATTCTCTTAATGATATCACTTCCTAGCATATAGATTCCTAAACATTCTGATAATTGTAATTCCATGATTGGTTTTTCTTTGAATTCTTTGATGATTCCATTTTTTATAACTGCAAATCCAGTTTCTTCTTTTCTTTTGGTTCTTGTGGCAATACATGCTGAACTGTTTTTATCTCTGAATGTCTCTTTCATTTTCTCTATATCTACAGCACATAAATTATCTACAAACCATAACAAAAATTCTGATTCATCTTTGAGTTTTTCTTTGATGTGTAGTAAATCCCCTCCTGTACCGCTCTGAGAATCTTGAACAAAAACAATATTTTTTTGAATTCCAAAATAATTTTTTATTTGTCCTCCTAATCCCTTAAAATCTGAAATTATGATTATTTCTTTAATAAAACTAAATGATTTTAGATATCTCACAACATAATCAATCAATGGTTTTCCATTAATTGGTGACATAGCTTTTGGAAAATATTCAGTATATGGCTTACCTCTAGTTCCTTTACCGCCTGCAAGAATTACAGCTTTCACAGTCTAACGGTATGATTTCTGCTTTCTTCTTCTTGCACCAGGTCCGCCAAATTTCTTTGGCTCTTTTCTTCTGGCATCTCCACTAATTAGATATTTGTCAAAATCTGCAATTCTTTTTCTAAGATCTTCTCTAGTGGATTTTGGAAATGGATGATCCTTTGGTTCTTTCTTTGATTTAGTCCATCCTGTTAATGCTCTAGAAATTCCAGTTGCTACAGCACTTGCTTGTCCCATGAAACCTCCGCCTCTGACTCTTACAGAAATATCTATTTTATCTCTTAAATCACCTGTAATTTCTAATGGTGCTAAAATTACTTCACGTGCCGTTTCTTGTGGAATCATTTCTACAGGTACGTTGTTAATTCTAACTTTTCCTTGACCTTTTGTAATGTAAATATGTGCATTAGCTGTCTTTCTAGTTGCAAAATAAATTTCAGTTTTTGGTGTTGTCATTCAGTCCACCCTATCACTCTACATAATTCTGCCATTGTAGTATATTTTGATGCAGCTTTTCTAATTAATGCCTTTTCAAATTGAATTTTTTCTAGTGATTTTAATTCTTTTGGAGATCCAACATAGGTTCTTAATCTTTTGTGTGCCGCAACTCCTGATGGTTTTCCTTCATATGGTAACATGCCTCTGATCATTTTTCTAATGATTGTATCTGGTCTTCTATAGTGTACAGGACCGTGTTTTACATTAATAATACTGTTAATTTCTAAAAATTCTCTATATTCTTGAATTAAGTTACTTCTAGTCCCACTCATCATAATTTTTTCACAATTTACAAGTGACACTCTATTTCCTTTTAGTAATAATTTTGCGACATGTGAAGATAATCTTCCTGCTATGTGATTTTCTGCATTAACTACAATTGGTCTGTCTGTTCTGACTACTGTCTCTTGTTTAGTACTTCCACTAGATTTGTTAATTCTTCCATTAGCCAAGTAGAACTACTCCTTTTCCTGTAGGATTATCTTCAATTAATTTAGAATGAGTAATTAATTTTCCACCTTTTTCAATTATTTTATTTGCTGCAGAGTTTGAAATTGAGAATGAACATAATGTAATTTTGTGAGAAATATTGCCTGTTCCAAGAACTTTTCCTGGAAATACTACTGTGTCATTATCTTTTGTTAATTGTGCAATTCTATTCAAATTGATATCTCTTCTTGCAATGGATGGTTTTGATGCATATTCTGCTAGTTTTGACCATATTGGGGCATCATTTTTTGTTGATGCTTTCCTTAGATCACTTGCCATGCGTATTACAACTTGATTAGTCATGTGAATAATTCGACTTAAAACCCAAATATAATGTCTATGCTTAGATTATTCTGTAATTTGACCGATCGTATCTTTGAATTCGGCTAATTTTTTATTTACTTCATCTATTCCTGTAAGAATAATTTGTTCTGGTTCTAATGCTCCTGTTGATTCTACTGTAAGTGTACTTTCTCCTTCTTTATCTGTGTCCGTAAGTGTTGAAATATTAGATGAATTCCATTTTGCATGTTCAGTACCTCGTCCTAATCTTGCATAGCATTCTACTTTGATCTTTTGACCTGGTGCTAATTGAACAACTGGGATATTATCTGAAATTGGTTTTACTGAATCATCTTCAGATGATAAATCACTAGTAAGTATTGTTCTAGTCACATCAGAATCACCTGAATCCAGGACTAACATTACTTTACAATTTGAACAACCAGTTTCACTATGGCATTCACATTTAGATGGCTCACTGAATCTGGACAAATCTGTTTTTAATGGAATTAGTCCTAATCTATGTGCTAATCCTTCATCTGGTAACACTGAAGAGTTTTCAATAATATCTACTGTATCTATTGCAAATACTGGAACACCATTTAGACAAATTCTTCTAAGTGCATTTGCATATTGTAATGGAATACCTTTTAGCTTAATTGACATTTTTTTACTATCTTTACTAATAATTTCTAATGATGACAAATCTTGAAAAAAATCTTCAAAGTCCACATAAAAATCTAGCTGGTTTTACGTATAGATAAATACCAAATTCTCTTACATCATTTAGTAATGGCTGATGTAACTACTGTTAGATTTTCATTTGAAGGTGAGAAATTTGAAATCTTGGTAAAACCCGATCCTGCATTAGAATACAAATTAGGGAAGAAAAAGGATATTTCTTCAGTTTTAGTTTCAGAAGAAATTTACACTGATTCTGGAAAAGGCACAAAACCTTCATCTGAGAAATTACTCAAAGCTTTCAATACTGAAGATTCTACTGAAGTAGCTCAAATAATCATGCAAAAAGGTGATCTTAACCTTACTACTGATCAAAGACGAAAGATGATTGAAGCAAAGAGAAAGCAGATTGTTGAATTTATTGCCAAGACTTACGTTGATCCTAGAACCCATCTACCACATCCTCCTTTGAGAATTGAGCAAGCTATGAAAGATGCTCGAGTTTCAATTGATCCACACAATAATGTGTCCGAACAGGTAAAAGAAATTGTTGAAAAACTACGTTCAATTATTGCCTTAAAATCTGAAAATCTGCAATTAGAAATTACAATTCCTGCACAATACGCATCTCAATCATATTCTGTTTTAAAATCCGTTGGTTCTCTAAAAAAAGAAGAATGGCAAAATAATGGTTCACTAAAAGCAATACTTGAAATACCCGCTGCAGCAAGACCCACCGTGATCGACAGATTAGGTTCTATAACAAAAGGTTCTGCTTCAGTTGAGGTTATGCAGTAATGGCTGATAGGAGAAAATATGTTATTCCTGGTGATGTAGTTACTACTGGACCTTTTAGACCTGAACAAAATGTAATTCTTGATGGAAATAAAATTATTGCAACAACTATTGGTATTTCTGAAATTTATGATGATTCTGTTAAAGTAATCCCATTAACTGGGATGTATATTCCAAAAATTGATGACTTGGTAATTGCCAAAGTTAAATCTCACACCTCATTGTCTTGGGAATTGGATATTCATTCCTGTTATGTTGGATTCTTACCTGCACAAGATGTTTTTGGACGTGATTTTTCTGCTCATGCTGATGAGTTGAGTTCAAAATTAAAAACAGGCGATCTTGTTGCTGCAAGAATTGCAAATTTTGATAGAACTCGTGATCCTTTGATTACTATTTCTGATAGGGACTTGGGTAAAATCGATTCAGGAATACTAGTAGAAATTTCTCCAAGCAAAGTTCCTCGTTTAATTGGAAAAAGAGGTTCTATGATTCAAATGATTGAAGAAGCAACAGGGGCTGCAGTTACCATTGGTCAAAATGGTTGGGTGGTTGTTTATTGTGAATCCCCAGAGGGATTATTAAAGGCTAAAAAAGCAATTCAAATGGTTAATGAGCAAGCACATGTTGCAAATTTGACTGATCAAGTGAAAGAAATGTTAGATAAAAAAGGTGAATCATAATGGGCGGAAGAGACGCAACAATGGTCCTATTGGACGAGAATGGTATACGTTGTGATGGTCGTAAAATAGATGAACCAAGAAGAATTATGATTAAAGCTGGTGGATTAAAAAATGCTGATGGTTCAGCATACATTGAATTTGGTGATAACAAAATACTTGTTGGCGTTTTTGGTCCACGTGACGTTCATCCAAAACATATGTCTAATACTGATACAGGGATTTTAAGAGTCAGATATCATATGGAACCATTTTCCGTTGGAGAGAGAAAAAACCCTGCACCATCAAGAAGAGAAATTGAAATATCTAAAGTAATCAAGGAAGCATTAGAACCAGCAGTAATGTTGGAGAAATTTCCAAGAACTGCAGTTGATGTATTTATTGAAATTTTACAAGCAGATGGAGGAACTCGTTGTGCAGCACTTACTGCTGCATCTGTAGCATTAGCTGATGCTGGAATTCCAATGAGAGACATGGTTGCAGCAATTGCATCTGGTAAAGTTGCGGATACTATAATTTTAGATGTTAATAATGAAGAAGACCAAGCCGGTCAAGCAGACATGCCAATAGGATATATGCCAAGCGAAGAAAAAATTACCTTATTACAATTAGATGGTGTCTTAACTCCTGAAGAATACAAAAAATGTGTTGAAGTTGGAGTAGAGGGATGTAAACTTGTTTATGATTTACAAAAGAAAGCACTTCATGACAAATACTTTGGAGAAAAGGCCGATTAGGTATGGCATCCCATTCTGTTTTAGATGAACTAAAGAGAACACAAATTCTTGAATTATTAGAACAAGGAAAAAGAGTAGATGGTCGTGCATTAGATGAAGCACGAGAATTATCCATTGAGATTAATGCTATCCCTAAAGCAAACGGTTCTGCTAGAATTAGACTAGGTGATACTGAAGTTGTTTGTGGTGTTAAAATCCAACCAGATAGACCTTTCCCAGATACTGGTGACAAGGGACTTTTCATTTGTACTGCTGAACTCTTACCATTGTCTCATCCAACTGTTGAAACTGGACCACCACAACCACCTGTAATTGAATTGGCAAGAGTTACTGATAGAGGAATTAGAGAAAGTCATATGATTGATGTTTCACAATTAGTGATTGAAAAAGATAAATCCGTTATTGGTGTGTTTGCAGATAATGTTGTAGTTGATTATGATGGAAATCTCTTTGATGCATGTTCTTATGCTGCAACTGCTGCTTTACTTACATCTAAAACTCCAAAATGGAATTGGACTGATGAGAAACCAGTATTATCTGAAGGCGAAGAAGGGCAATTACCAATTAATACAATTCCAGTATCTGTTACCATGGGCAAAATTGGAAATTACATAGTAGTTGATCCAAATGGTGATGAATGGGCTAGTATGGATGCTAGAGTAACCATTACTACTGATTCTGATGGAAATATTTGTGCATTACAAAAAGGTGGAAATGACGGTTTTACTTTAGATGAGATTGTTAAATGCGGTGAGACTTCTATTAAAGTCGGAGCACAGATTAGAGAAAAACTAAAATCATCTAGTCAGGAAAATCAGTAAAATGGCTAAAGCAAAGAAATCACTAAAAGGTTTAGGTGCTCGTTATGGAATTAAAATCAGAAAACAATATACCAAAATTCACCTTCAACTAAAAGAAAAAAGAACTTGTCCTGAATGTGGTTCAAAAACATTTGGTAGAGATGCCGTAGGTATTTGGTCTTGTAAAAAATGCAGCTATAAAGTCGCTGGAACTGCATATGACATTAAACTTTAGTGCAAAAATTACTGTAGATGCTAAAGAAAAGACACATGCAATTTTTGATTCTGTAAATACTGATAACGAATTTTATCCTGATAATCCAGTAAAAACTAAAATAAAATTAGATAAAAAAATCATCATTTCTGTTGAATCTAACCAATTAACTCATTTACGTGCAAATTTGAATTCTACACTACGATTAATTCAAGCAAGCTATGATTCAATAGAATCGGTAAAGATATAATGAAATAATTTTTTTGATAAAATATGTCATCTCCACAAATGCCTCCATGGCTTCAAGAACAAATTATGAAACTACAGCAAACTCAACAGAGCTTACAATCAATCATGACTCAAAAACAACATCTTGAAATAGAAAAAGCTGAAACAACAAAAGCTCTTGAAGAATTAAAAAAGATTGCAGATGGCGATGCTGTATTCAAACAAGCAGGTACTGTTTTGATAAAATCTACTAAAAAGGAATCTATTGATGAATTAGAAGAGAAAATTGAAATGGCAAAAACACGTGCAACTGTATTGGAAAAACAAGAAACACGTGTTAAAGAAACTCTAAAAGAACAAGAAGCAAAAATTACTGAAATGATGAAAGGTGGTAATGCTCCTGGAAATCCACCACCCGTAGATGATAATCCTAGAAAATAATTTTTAATTATATTTTCAGATAAGATATTAACAATTCATTATAAATGTAATTTGTGAAGTTAGAAAATCTTCGAATTATTGTAGATGAAAGAGAACGTAAAAGTGGAATACCTGATCTTTTAAAATCCGTTGGATTAAACGTTGAGATGAAAACTTTACCTATTGGAGATTATATTGTTGCTCCTGAAACTATTATTGAACGAAAAAGTATTCGTGACTTGATGGCATCAGTTTTTGATGGACGCCTTTTTGATCAATGTACTAGATTAAAAGAACATTTTGAAAATCCAATTGTTTTGATGGAGGGAAATGTAGATGAAGTTGAAGAAATTACTGAGAATCCTTTAATCTTTTATGGTGCTATTTCTACTGTCTCTCTTGATTTTAAAATCCCCATTATTCCTACTCCTAGTGCATCACATACCGCAAAATTATTGGTATCTATGTGTTCTAGAAAAAATGCTCATAAAGGACCATATTTGAAAAAAATAAAAAAATCCTCCAATTTGGAAAAACAACAACTTTCATCTCTTTGTAGTTTGCCTGGAATTGGAGAAAAATTTGCTGTACGAATGCTTGAAAAATTTGGAACTCCATTGAAAGTTTTTACTGCAACTACTGCTGAACTTGCAAAAGTTGAGGGATTAGGTGAAGCACGAGCAAAGAAAATTAAAAAAATTTTAGACACTAAGAGTAAATTACTAAAAAAATCTAATCAAAAAACTTTACATGATTTATGATTTGTTATATAAATTGAAAATTTATTCTTTTAGTAATTTTCTTTTTAATGGTGTTGCACAAATTGGACATTCTATTCCGTTTGGATGATTTGTTCTACATCCAGGACAATAATGAATCCATTTTCCCACATCTTTAATTCCTTTAGTCATAATTGGTGATATTTTTAATCCTAAATTTTTAGCAACATTTGAAA
>CALBNQ010000090.1 GCA_937896495.1 uncultured archaeon
TGAGTGTATCAATTGCTTCTTTCATGGATTGTTTATTTTGTGTTTCATCTGTCATGTTTACATCAATTACTAAAAATTAGAAGTATATAGTTACTTTCTATTACAATTTTTCTTATTTTAATAATCACTCCATTTTATTTAATTTCACATAAAATTTAATGAATTTTTAGGCTTATCATGTACTGTTAATTGCTTGTTTTAGTTTTTATCTAATAATTTTTGTATTTACTGTAGATAATGATTAGAGATGCAACATTAAATGATAAAATTTCAGTATTGAAATTTTGTAAAAATACTTTTTCTTGGGGTGATTATATTCAGGATGTTTGGAATTATTGGTTATCTGAAGGGAATTTACTTCTTTATGAAAAAAAGAATCCTGTGGGAATATGTCATGTACATTATTCAGAAAATCAGATTTGGATTGAAGGTATTAGGATTGATCCTGCTTTTCGTAAACAAAAAATTGCAACCTCTTTGGTAAATCGTTGTGAGATAATGGGGCGTAAAAACAATGCTTTATTTTCATACATGTTGATTGATACAAATAACACACCCTCCCTTTTTATGGCAAAATCATTAAATTATGAAATTTTTCAAACATGGAATTTTTATTCTCTATTGCCAAGTTTCAATTCAAATTATGTTGTTACATTTGAAAAGTCATTAAATTTAGAAAAATTTCCACAGTTTGTAAAATCTTGGAGATGGATTCCTCTTAATACCAAAAATTTATCTTCTCTTTGTGATGAAAATAGAATTATACAATCTGATGTAGATGGTAATCCTTCTATTGCAATTCTTACTGATTCAGAACATTTTGATAAAACTTTAATTGTTACATTGTTTCCAGGCTCTTCCACATCTGTATTTCACATACTTTCTTTTTTGCAAAATCATGCAATTAAAAAAAACTATGAACGTATTCAAATTTTATCAAAAACAAATTTGTCCGCTTTTAACTCATTAGAGGAAAAATTGACATTTTATTTGATGAAGAAATCTTTGAATTAATCTGATTTCACAACTTTAATTGTATTCTTTAACATCCCAAGACCCTCAATCTCCATTTCTACTTTATCTCCATTTTTCAAAAATACTGCATTTGGTTTGTTTAACATGACTCCAGCTGGTGTTCCTGTAGAAATTATATCTCCTTTTTCTAAAGTCATAACTTTGGAAATTTTTGAAATTATTTCTGGAATCTTGATAAACATGTTGTCAGTTGATGAGTTTTGTCTTAGTTCTCCATTGATTTTTGTTGTCATTTTTAAATTCTGAACGTTTTCTATTTCATCCTTTGTAGTTATCCATGGCCCACATGGTGCAAATGAATCAAAACCTTTTCCTCTTGTAAATTGTTTATCTTTTGATTGAATATCTCTTGCTGAAACATCATTGAAAATCATATATCCAAATATTGTATTTGGTGCTTCAGAAACACTCACATTTTTACAATTTTTTCCAATTATTATTGCCAGTTCTACTTCATAATCTAACTGAGTAACAAAGTTTGGGCAAATTATGTTCGAGTCTGTGCTGTTTAGTGTTGTTCTGGGTTTGATAACTAGTG
>CALBNQ010000091.1 GCA_937896495.1 uncultured archaeon
TTCGTTCAAAAGAATTTGAATTAAGAGAGGAACTTATTGATGCAATTTTAGATGCTCTAGGCATGAAAAAACGATACCAAGGATTTTTCTCTAGATTGGAATTCAAAGGAATGCCAATTTCAAAAAGAATTATCAGACCTCTAATTGAAGAAGGAAAAGTTTCATGGTATGACGATCCAAGATTACCAACGTTGGAGGCTCTAAAAAGAAGAGGAATCAAACCAGAGGCAATTAAACAATTTATCATGTCATTAGGACTAACCAAAGCAAATACGTTAGCACCATTTGATGCACTTGAAGCATTTAACAGAAAATTTGTAGATCCAAATAGCATAAGATTATTCATGGTAAATGATTCAAAAAAACTTTCAGTAAAAAATTTAGCAATATCATCAGTCGAGATTTCTAATCATCCAATCAATGATATGGGTAAAAGAAAAATCGAAGTTGATGAAAATTTTTACATTTCTGGAGAAGATGCTCAAAATATTGAAGAAGGAAAACAAATCAGACTTTTAGGATTAGGAAATGTTTCAATCACAAAAGTAGGTACTGAACTGGAAGGAAAGTTTGTTGAGGGAGGACCAGTAGATATTCCAAAAATACAATGGGTATCTCAAAAAACAGCTCATCGAATTAAGATGATCATCCCCAAAATATTATTCAATGGAGAAGAATTCAATGAAGACAGTTTAGAAGAATTAGACGTTTATACAGAACCACATTATTTAAAATTAAAAGAAGGAGAAGAAATTCAATTTGTTAGATTTGGGTATTGTAGAAAAGATTCACAAAATCAAGCAATTTTTACACACAAGTGATCAAAAATGAAAATTGCACGGTTCACACATGAAGGCAATGAAATGTATGGTTTCATTAAAGACAACAAAATTGCTACAAAAGACGAGATTACTTCTCTTACAGGTGTTCCTATTCCACAAAATATCAAAGATTTTCTATTTGATGGATGGTATGATGAAATCAAAAATAAAATTGAAGATTTATCATACAATGAAAATATTTCAAAATACAAATTACTAGCCCCAATTCCAAATCCAAATAAAATAATTTGTTTAGCTTTTAACTACATTGATCATGCTAAAGAGCAGGGATTACAAGCACCAGATGATCCAGCACTAGTT
>CALBNQ010000092.1 GCA_937896495.1 uncultured archaeon
TTAGTTCTCGATCTAGCATGATTTGTTTTATGTTTTTTTGTACATTCATGATATATTTACTACCACACTAGTCATATTATTTCTCAGTGGTAGAATGTTTTTGACTAGGCTAGTTCTTTGATGCAGTCAATTATTTCTATTACCTATAAGCAACTTTATGATAAGTAATACTCCATGACATATTTTTGTCTAAAATGCTACAAAGGTTTTGATGAAAACACAACTAGATACAGAATTAAATCACAACAAAGTAAATTTCTAGGATTTGTTCATGAGAAATGTTATTCTGAATATACGGGAAAATCATTACCTGAAAAACAAAAAGATGTGAAATATCTAATCCCAATAGATCCTAAAATTTTTGAATTAGGGTACCAAGAATCTCAAAACAAAAAGGGGTTATTTTACAAAAAATGTATCACAGGAACTGCATATCTTGATTTTAGAAATGTGGGAGAATTGCCACGAGAGATGCAAATTCAAGAGGGTGCGATGCATTACTACTTTGATAAACCAATGACTTGGAAAAGTAGACGAGTCAGAAATACTCAACGTGAAATTCTTGATAAAAATAACATCAAATATCGATTATCTTTTCACAAACAATATTCCGAAGAAATTGGAGAGTTTACAATTGGTGAAGGTGATGGGTACTGTAAATTCTGTAAAAAAGACTTTGAAAATGAGGGAGTATTTTGTGAAAAAACGTGTGAGCGAATGTACTTTCAGAAACATGTTGTATTGTGTGAGGTATGCCATTCCCCAATAACTACAGATGATGAGATATTCCATCATGTGGAATACTTTCCTGAAGAGATTGTGTCAGTACATGCAAGCTGTTATCAGAAAATTCACAAAACAATGGAACATCCAGACCTTAGACCTCCTGAAGGGGATTCTAGAAAATATTACAAAAAAGGCTAATTAGACAAGATTAACACTTTACATCATGGTTTCAAAATTTTCAATTCTTGGCATGATTGTAGCATTAGGAATTATCATGTATGCAATTTCCATGGCAGGAGATGAAAAAGGAATTGAAACAAACACTGTAGAAATGGTTCAAGGTTCTGGAGCTGCGGGATGTGAGAAAACATCAACTGGGTGTTATGATCCAGTAAAAATTACCACCCATATTGGAAATACAGTCACTTGGAAAAATACAGATAGTTCTTCTCACACTGTAACTTCTGGGAATCCAAATGGAATAACTGGAGAATTTGATTCAGGAATGTTAATGGCAGGACATGAGTTTTCTCATACTTTTAGGAGCAGTGGAACATATGATTACTTTTGTGCAATTCATCCTTGGATGATTGGTCAAGTAGTTGTTAGATGATTTTACAATAACCTATTGGTCTTAAGGTTACATTTCAAAATCATTTCATTGATAGTTCATTGCACCTTATGCAAAAAGCAGATGCCATTTGATGAAGTACGATTCAGACATGAGTCATGGTATCATAGAAGATGTGTTTGGCAGTACGACCCATCAGTTCAACTAACGACTCGCCGAAAGAAAAACTGCATTAATCATAAGCAATGGGATTTTTAAAAAAAATCACCTATGCACAATCATAGGCAACCATGAATAACACATACATCTATGGTCGGTAAACGATGTAATTTTCATTAGAAGAAAAAAGTATAAAATAAAATTGGTACATTCTACATTTGAACCGGTTTAATTGATGAAGCGTTATTCTTTTGATAATTGGTGTTATTGACGTTGCACAATTTGAAATTACAATTATATCCTGATCAATCATTAATTCAAATTCACAAACACTTTTTCAAAAAAAGAATGCTATGTGCCAGCTACAGCGAAAAAGATATCGCCAAATATTTCGGCTGGAAATCAAGGGCCTATGTTTCCAGGATCGTCCACAATCTGGAGCGAATGAACATGCTCCACATCAAAAAAATTCCAACCCCCATCGGCAAAAGAAATGTTTATCAGCTTGGGTTTTACGGGGGAAGCTACGGTAAAGAGGGCTACAGGGAAACCCTGTTTTTCGATGTTTATTTCTCTGGTTTAGCCAAGATCCATCAAGCCAGGAAAATTGATGACAGCCTACAGGAGTTTATGGGGGACTGTAGCGATGAATATCTGGAGCAAATCAATGGGAAACTCATCTCGCTGGACGAAAAAAGGAAAACCCTTTGATACCAGGCTTTTGCATGGGGGTAGTTGCACTGGGAGTGAACAAGGGG
>CALBNQ010000093.1 GCA_937896495.1 uncultured archaeon
GCTGTCTGTTGAACAATACAATATCACCATCCATCAAATGTCTTTCAACTAGAAATCCAATTTCTAGGGAATCAGCAATTAATGAACGGTCTTCAACAAAGTCTAATCTAATCTTTACACCATCAGGGCGAGTGATATAGTTAACACCAGGAAATATGGATGGACCATTAATTACCAATTTCTTTAATTTTTCAATATTCCAATCAGTCACAATTTCAGGTATTGTTAATTTTTTTGCTACAGTTTCAGGTACACCCACTTCAGACAAATCCAAGTTTGGATCTGGAGAAATAACAGTTCTGCTTGAAAAGTCGACACGTTTTCCAGAGAGTGAGCCTCTAAATCTTCCTTCTTATCCTTACAATCTTTGAGTTAGGGTTTTGAGAGGACGTCCAGAGCGGTGATGTGCTTGTGGGATTACAATGACTTCGTTATCAAAGTAGGTTGTAACATGATACTGGAGCAAGTCAACTAGATCTTGTACGATAAGTGGAGGAGTTCCAGCTTCTTTACTTTCTTTAAGTCTTTGATTTACACGTATGATATCAACTAATTTGTGAGTGAGATCATCTTCAGAACGAATTCCAGTTTCTAGAATTATTGAAGGTCTGACGGTAACTGGAGGTACAGGTAATGCTTGTAAAACAAACCATTCAGGACGTGCAGTTTTAGGATCATATCCCAATAATGAGAGATCCGCATCAGGTATGATTGATAATCTTTCTCTAATTGTAATTGGTAGCAATCTATTTTCTCCAATTTCAGTTTTTTCTACAAAGGTTGTTGGTTTTGTGAAGATTAACTCGTATTGTGATTTACCACAATGTGGACAATCTTTTTGTTTTTTTGCTTTTTCTTGAATTTGATCTGGGATTCGTTTTTGAGATAGTACGGTATAAGATGCTTGACGTTCTTTAATTTTTGAGAATTCTTTAATGTCATCAGGTGACATTTTGATTCTTCCACAAGTTCTACATGTGGATTGTAGTAATTTGTAGATATTATCAACAAAAGCAATGTGTAAGACAGGTTCTGCTAGTTCAATGTGACCAAAATGGCCAGGGCTTCTAGCAGCAGTATTACCATCAGTAAGACATTTTTGACCAGGTTCTAAAACACCTAATCTACCATCCATCAAGCCTCCTTGTACAGCCATACCATCTTCATCATATGTTTCAGGTTGAGTGATTTCACAAACAGAATATTTTCGAATTTCTTGAGGGGACCAAACTGCAAAGGTAATTCCTTCAATTGATTTTGTAGAAGTAGTAGACATTATACTCTCTCCTTTAGTTTTAATCTTGGTGCAATGTTGAGACTAAGTATTTCTTGTAACAATAATTTGAATGCATAAGCAACAGATACTGAAGAAATTGGTGCATTTTCACCACATTGTGCACAAACGTATTTTCTTTTTCTTGCATCATGATAACCAGTTAATCCACATTTTTCACATAGTAAGATATCTGTCTTATCAGATTCATCGAGTAGTCTGTCTTTTAGAAGCATTGATGCACCATATGCAATTAGGCAGTCACGTTCCATCTCACCAAATCTCAGACCGCCACCTCGTGCACGACCCTCGGTTGGTTGTTTAGTAAGCATCTGTACTTGACCTCTTGCTCTTGCATGGATTTTATCTGCGACCATGTGATGTAATTTTTGATAATAGACAACTCCGACAAAAGTATCAACTTCAAATGATTTACCAGTTCGACCGTCGTACATTTTCTCTTTACCTGAATATTTGAAACCTTCTCTATCAAGAATTTCTTTTACAATGTCCATTTTTTCTCCAACAAATGCAGAACCATCAAATTGTTTTCCTCTTAGTGCAGCAGCTTTTCCAGTTACAGATTCCATCATCATTCCTACAGTCATTCTAGATGGGAAGGCATGTGGGTTGATCAAGACATCAGGTTGAGTTCCTTGTTCAGTGTATGGGAGATCTTCTTGTTTTGCTAAAATTCCAAGTACACCTTTCTGACCATGTCGTGATGCAAATTTATCACCAATTTCTGGAATTCTCATATCACGTACACGAATCTTGTACATTTTTCCACCTTCATTAGATTGAGTCATTACAACAGTGTCAACTACACCATGTTCAG
>CALBNQ010000094.1 GCA_937896495.1 uncultured archaeon
ATGGTGCAAAAGCTAAACCAGTACCTGCAGCTCCCATTAATTTCAAAAAGTCTCTACGTGATAAACTAGACTTTTTTGCCCCAACCTCTGACATTCAATTGGCGATTTTCCAAAATTGCTTATAAACCTTGTTTGATAGGATGTGTTTTTGATCTAAAAACAAATACACAAATCACTCCAACTCCCAGTCCAATGGATAATCCAATGATTAATCCAACAGTTAAGGAATCTTCAATATTTTTTTGAGTGACATTTTGGAATTCATCTGTGATCGTAGGAGTTGGTGAAATTTCTGTTGCAGTAGGTTCAGGAATGGATTCTGAAATTGGTAGTAATGGTGGAACTTTTGGAGATGATAAAATATCTGTAAACTTTGCAACCAAGGTTAGAGGTTCAGTAACTGTATCTCCTGCAAATAAAGTTGTGTGAGTTAGAATGGTATGAGTTCCTGTCTGGTTAATTGGTATTTGCAGCACTGTGGAGTAATCATCTTTGTTCTTTACTGGGAAAAATCCGCCACCTTGAGAAAACAATGAATTTCCCAACCAATCCAATGATGGCCATTCCATAAAATGTCCAAAGACACCAGAGGGTACATTTGAAGATATTATACTACCATCAGGTGCCATTACAAATACAGACAAATTTGTATCTGCATTTTTCCAGGAAATCTCAACTGCAGATGAATTTATCGAATCATCTTGTACATCAAAATGGTACTGTCTCCAGTCTCCTGCCATGTATCTATTGGACATATCAAATGCACCTTTGGTAGAACCATTGTTGTATAATACATCTGATGTTACTGTTCCATTAAGAAAGATGGGAATGTTTGGCTGTACCAAACTTTTTACAACAAATGATATTGGCGCATTTGCAATGTGTTGTTCTCCCTTAAACTGCATAAACCCCTGATAAATTCCAGGAGTAATATCATCAGGTACTACTAATGTTGAATTAACAGTAATAGTCTCATGTGGTGGAACAGTTACCACACTTGAATCATTCCAAATTAGTGACCATGTCTCTTTAGAGTAGTAACTTGCAAGAACTGAATAATCCATGGATGTTGAATTTAGCATTGTATTTCCTTGCCAGTATGAGAATCGTGTAGGTACTGGATAAATTCCGACTAGGGGTGTACCATCAAACTTTTCATCAGGATTTCCAACTCGCAATTCCTGTACTGTCCCCCAGGAACCTGCTCTATTAATTAATGATAATTCTGAATTATCAATAATATCATCTTCATTTGTATCAATCCAATCATACAGGTATAGTGAGGATATCTTGATGTCATCAGCATATACTGTTGCAGTTTTATTCATGAAGGTATCAAAAGAGAAATTTGTATTTAGTACCATTAGTGATGAATCGGGAATTGAATTTACGTTACCATACAAATCAGAAATAGTCTTTACTCCAACATCAGACAGATTCAAAAAGTTTGGCAAATACACATTGTCGTTTGATTCATCATCATTACTAGTTTCATCAAGAATTATCTTAGTAACACCATCAAAGGAATCTTGTTGTACTAGTGTGAGTTTTTGTGGAATCATTTGAATCTCTAAATAATCATCACCAGGATTTGTAATACTCCAAGTAGTACCTGACCGTTCACCTGCAAACAACTGTCCTGCAAACCAACTAGTCATGGGGTAAGGTTTTGTAGATAATTTAAAATCTGCAAATCCTAAAGATGTAGAATTTGTAGAAGATATTGCGGGTTCTAGTATTTTTTTGATGTTACCATATGATGAATCATTAGTTACTAGAAACACACCATTATTCCCATACACATAGTCTATGGCTGCAGAAACATCAGATAATCCGGCACCTTGAGTAAATGCATCATTACTCAAGTCACTAGCAGTAGACATTAGAATATTTTTTACCAAAAACGAGTCATATGAAATATTATTTTTCTTCAATTCCTCAATGAGAATAGCTGCACTACCTGATACCAAGGGAGCAGCCATACTAGTGCCACCAAACAAAGTAAATGCCTCACTGATGTCATCATGAGTATCATCATCTATTACATAATCATCTTTGAGAATTGTTGCAGGTACAAAACCATATGCTCCAATGCTCATTAAATCAGGTTTTGGATCACCTATAACTCCAGGACCACGACTAGAAAAATCAACTACCTCATTATAGTGAGTGGTATAATTTCCAAACCGAGGTTCTCCATCAAATGGACCATACCCTACAAAGACATTATTTGTTGTTGCCCCCACTGTTATTCCATACGGTGACACATTAGGTAGTCCAATGGTTCCATATCCATGTCCTGAATTTCCAGCACTAGATACAATGGTCATCCCCTGATAATTCTCATCAATGGAGTGAGGTGTTACCAATATGGATAGTATCAAAGAGAGTATATCCATACCAGGTGAATTTTCAGTGATGGGAAAATTTGAGATTCCCCAGGAATTAGATATTACATCAACACGTGGAGCTCCTGAATAATTCCAGGCATATGTGATAGATTCATCATGCAAGTCATCAGAACTAATTTCATTATCAAATCCTGCAGCCCACAACCAACTGTATATTGTGTCTCCCAACCATAATGCTTTGATTGGGACAATTTTTGTATCAGGTGCCACTCCAGTAATGGAATACGTTTTTGTACTATTGTAGATATTATATTGATTAATTCCTTTAGATACAATGGATCCTGCACTAGATGTGCCATGTCCCATAAAATCAGTCATTACACCAAAAAAGTTTCCTGCCTCATCTAGTGAGGGCAATAGTTTATTTTTTACATCAGGGAGTATAAAATTAGATTCGTTATTAAAAAAATTAATTGTTCCATTAATGGAATTGGGGTATTTTTGTACACCGTACACATCAAGTACTCTTGCACCCACAGTACCTGCAAAATAATCATATGTATCATCATCATCTGTATTGTATAGCAAAAATTCATCACCACTGCCCAAAGTAATTGATAATTCATCTGTAAAATCAAAATCATATGGG
>CALBNQ010000095.1 GCA_937896495.1 uncultured archaeon
TGCAATATGTTTAGATTTAATTTTTGGTGATCCAAAGAATCGTTACCATCCAACTGCATGGATTGGAAATATAATTTCTAAAATGACCCTTTTAACTAAAAACACTGATCCTAAAATTGAAAAATTATTAGGCACTTTTATCATTTTAATTCCTGTATCTATTGTAACTGGATTACTTTTGATTTTAGATTTAGGTATTTCATTAATTTCAACTGATTGGATTACAATTGTTGTTTCAATTTTAGTTGGCATTATTTTGTTTAAAACTACTATTGCCATTAGAGGTATGGAACGATATGCTCTTGCTGTTGTGGATTCTTTAGAGAACGATAATCTGGATTCTGCACGTGTAAATTTATCTATGATTGTAAAAAGAAATACCAAAAATTTGGACAAAAATCATGTAATTTCAGGCGTACTTGAGAGTATTAGTGAAAATACCGTTGATGGGGTTACTGGGCCCTTGTTTTATTATGCATTATTTGGTATTATTGGAGCATTTGTGTATAGAATAGTCAATACTGCAGATTCAATGATTGGTTACAAAACAGAACTTTTCAAAAATATCGGTTGGTTTGCAGCAACCTGTGACACAATTTTAAATTATATTCCATCTAGATTAACTGGATTAATTATGATATTTTCTGCTGCCATTTTACAAAATAATTGGAGAGAATCATACAAGATAATGTTACGTGATGGCAAAAAAACAGAAAGTCCTAATGCTGGTTATCCAATGGCTGCTCTTGCAGGAGCTCTTGAAACAAAATTTGAAAAATTAGATCATTATAGTTTAGGAAATATTGAAACTGCATTGACAAAAAAACATGTTTTGTCTGCAATCAGAATAATGAAATTAACTTCAATTCTTTTCTTTGGAATGATTACAATTCCAATTATTATTATTTTATCATTACTTGGATGGTGGATTTATGCTTAAAGAAATTGGTTCTGTTTTCTCTTTTCTAACAATATTTCCATCATCAAATGCAACTTTGGAAAATGTTGCAAAGTATATGTATATTTTTCCGGTTGTAGGAATCGTTATTGGGTTTTTGATAGGCTCTTTTGGTTTTGGATTATCTTTCTTTTTAGATCCTTTGTTGGTTAGTTTGTTAGTTGTAGCATCTATTGCAATAGTTACTGGAATTCATCATGCAGATGGTTTGGCTGATTTTGCTGATGGTTTAATGGTAAAAGGAAGTCATGAGAAAAAAATTAAAGCTATGAAAGATCTTTTTACTGGTTCAGCTGGAATTGTAGCAATTGTTCTATACCTTGTTGGTTTGATAATTACCATTTCTCTTACAAATGGTTTTGATTTGTTTAAAGCTATTTTGATTAGTGAAATTTTGGCCAAATTCTCCATGGTACTCATGGCAAGTTTAGGCAATTCTGCAACTTTAGGCTCGAGTTCACCTTTTGTTAAAATTATGAAAGACAAGAAAAAACTTTCAGCAGCATTCATCATTATGTTAATTCCAGTCATAGTCATTGGGGAGTCTGTGGGTTTGGTAATGTTGGGTGTGACTGTTACTTTGACAATATTCCTTCTTGCACTATCTACTCGTAGTTTTGGTGGAATTACTGGCGATGTTCTTGGTGCTACAAATGAATTTACTAGATTAGCTTCACTAATGGTATTTGTTTCAATATGATTGGAATTGTTATGGCGGGAGGCAAAGGCACTCGTATGAATCTTAATAATGAAAAATTATTACTTGTACACAAAAAACCTGTCATCCTTCAAGTCATTGAATCTTTAAAAAATTCAAATCGTTTTTCAAAAATACTAGTAATCACCAGTCCAAATTCTCCAAAAACAAAAAAACTCTTACAAGAAAAAAACATTGAAATTTTTAATTCATCTGGAATCGGATATGTTGAAGATCTTAACTCTGTTCTCAAAATTATTGATGATGATGTATTAGTTACATCAGGAGATCTACCATTACTAGATACGGAAACAATTCAAAAAATTACTAATCTATATGATCCACAAAAAATTTGGACCAGCATTCTTGTTACTGATAAATTTCTAACTTCTATTGGATTAAACTCTGATTATTTTGTAAATTTTAAAAATCAAAAATGTCATTATAGTGGAATCTCTTTAATTAATTCTAAAAAAATTTCTTTATTAGATAATTTAGATGAAAATTATATAATAATTAATGATAAGAGAATTGCTTTTAATCTAAATACAAAACAAGATTATGATTTACTCAGCACTACCTGAAATCTTACCATTAATTTTTGCTTTAGACCCTGTTGCTTCTACAAGTGTATTGCCACAAGAGTTACATGAAATTTGTGTTGATGCATGAGAATATACTATCTGTAATTCACCACATTCATCACAATTAACTTTTTGAAATGTACTAGACGGTTTTGGAATTTCAATATGGTCTTTCTTCATGCTGCTACCAACTCAAATTTCTTAATTCTAACGCCTTTTTTATTGTATTTCTTTTTACATACAGTACATGTCATAATAGGAGTAACTTTTTTTGTAACTTTTGCTGGTTTTGCTAATTTTGGGAATTTTTGTCCACCATAACCATGTTTACGTTCAGCATGTCTACGTTCTCCTCTTGCAGAACCTCGTCTTTTTCCAGCCTTGTAAATGGAGACCTTTTGTTCAGTATGTGTTTTACATTTAGCACAATACTTTCTGATCACCTTAGGTATGTTCATATCAACAAAACCTCTTCAACCGTAATTTAAGCATTGAATCTATAATAGGCATAAAATTCAATCAGAAGATGTGACTTCGAGCCTGGCAACTTCGATCTCTTCTTTGAACTCTGTAGCAATGGGTGATAAAAAAGCCGATCTTATTTTCAAAAACTGTAATCTATTATCTGTCTATACTAGAGAAATTATCCCAAAAATCCAAATTGCAATTATCAATGATAGAATTGCATATGTTGGTCCAGATGCATCTCACACTGTTGGTTCCAAAACTAAAGTTATTGATGTAAAAAACAAATTTGTTGGTCCTGGTTTTGCAGATCCTCATTTACATATTGATCAATTTGTACTTCCTTCTGAATTTGCAAAAAAAGCACTTCTTTGTGGTGTAACATCTCTTTTTTCAGATCCAATTGATGTTGTAAGTGTTGGAGGTTACAAGGGTTTTCAAGAATTTCTTAAACTTGG
Source organism: uncultured archaeon (assembly GCA_937896495.1). Lineage (GTDB taxonomy): Archaea > Thermoproteota > Nitrososphaeria > Nitrososphaerales > Nitrosopumilaceae > Nitrosopumilus. The sequence goes on from CALBNQ010000095.1 coordinate 3,163, forward strand.
AGAAAATTTGCCAATTAGAATTTTTCAAGTTGTACCTGGAGGTCTTCCAGTTGATGCAAAATTTAGTAATAGTAAATCTCTTACTTTGACACAAGAAAAATTAGCTGTTAAACATCCTCATGTACTTGGTTTAGGCGAAGTTTTTTCTTGGACTAAGGTTACTCTACGTGAACCAAAAACAATGAAATCTCTTTCTGCAATGTTAGAGTGTGATTGTATAATTAATGGACACACTGCAGGTGCTAGTGAAAAAAAACTTAATGCTTATGTTTCATCTGGAGTACTTTCATGTCATGAACCAATTAATTTTGATCAAGTTTTAGAACGATTACGTCTTGGAATGTGGATAATGATTAGAGAAGGTTCTATTAGACGTGATTTAAAAGAAATCATTCCACGTGTTTTATCTCATGGGACATATCTTAATCGATTAATGTTTTGTTCTGATGGTCTTGATCCTCTAGATATTTCAAAATTTGGTCACATTGATCATTGTATTAGAGAATCAATCAAACAAGGTCTAAAACCTATAGATGCAATTACAATGGCATCAAAAAACAATTTTGATTATTATAATATGGGAAAAGATTTGGGTGGACTTGCACCTGGAAAATTAGCAGATATTTTAATTTTTAATGATTTAAAATCTTTTAAACCAAATCATGTGTTTGTTGGAGGAAAACATATTGTATCCAATGGAAATTTTGTTAAACCTATTAGGAAAAAAACTATTTCACCTTGGATTAAAAAAACTGTAAATTTAAAAAATTTTTCAAAAAATGATTTTTTTTTAAAATCAAAAAAGAAAGATGTTCTTGCAAATACTATCTATATGCAAACTGAGATAATCACAAAAATTGGTTCATCCCAACTTGATGTTAAAGATGGACATGTATCCACATCATTTGATTCTGATATCTGGAAAGTTGCAGCATTTGATAGAATTCATGGAGGAAACAGACATTCGATAGGATTTCTTGAAAATTTTGGTGCAGATATTGGTGCTTTTGCATCTACTTGGAGTTTTCATGAAAATGATTTAATCGTAATTGGTTCAAATGATACTGATATGGCAATAGCATCAAATCATTTAATTAAAAATCAAGGAGGACTAGTTGTTGTAAAATCTGGGAAAATTTTAGCATCCTTACCATTACAATTTGCAGGAATTCTTTCAACTGATTCTTTTGAAAAAGTTTCATCCAATTTTGAAAAAATTAATGATACTATTGTAGACTCTGGTTGTATTTTCAATAAGCCTCACTTAATTCCATTATTCCTTCCTTTTCTTGCATTACCTTCTGTGAGAATCCTTTCAGGTGGCATAGTTGATGTGAAAAAAAGAAGATACATTCCACCGATCAACTAAGTAATGTTAAAAAGGGGGATTTCGTGGATTGAATCTGAATCTAAATGGCATCTATTCAACAAGGACCAAACGGACCTGTTTTAGTATTGAAAGAAAGCGCTTTACAACAAAAAGGTAAAGATGCACAACAAAATAATATTGCTGCAGCAAAATTAGTGGCTGATTTAGTTAAAAGTAGTCTTGGACCACGAGGTTTAGATAAAATGCTCGTTGATTCTTTAGGCGATGTTACAATTACAAACGATGGTGCAACAATTCTCAAAGAAATTGATGTCCAACATCCAGCAGCAAAAATGATTGTTGAAATTTCTAAAACTGTTGATAATGAAGTAGGTGATGGTACCACTTCTTCAGTTGTTTTTGGAGGTACGTTATTAGCAAGAGCCGAAGATCTTCTCAAAAAAGATGTTCATTCATCAGTGATTATTGAAGGTTTTCAAGTAGCAGCAGAAAAAACTCTTGAAATTTATTCAGAATTATCAAAGAAAATCAAACCTGATGATAGGGAATCTCTTCTTAAAATTGCTACAACTAGCATGCAATCAAAATTAATTTCTGAAGATAGTGATGTTTTATCAAAAATCGTGGTTGATGCGATTTTAAGTATTGTAGTTAAGAAAGGCGATGATTATACTGTTGATCTTGAAAATATTAAAGTTGAAAAGAAATCTGGTGGCTCTATTTTAGATACCCAGATTGTAAAAGGAATTGTTTTAGATAAAGAAATTGTTCATAGTGGAATGCCAACTAAAATTGAAAAAGCAAAAATTGCTTTACTTAATTCTGCGTTAGAAATTGAAAAAACTGAAATGAGTTCTGAAATTAGAATTTCTGATCCTACTCAAATGCAGATGTTCTTAGAAGAAGAAAATAGAATGTTGAAGACAATGGTCGACAAATTACATGATATCGGTTCTAATGTTTTGATTTGTCAAAAAGGAATTGATGATATTGCACAACACTATCTTGCTAAACATGGAATTATGGCAGTAAGACGTGTTAAAGAAAGTGACATGATTAAATTATCAAAAGCCACAGGTGGACGAGTTATTAGTAATTTAGATGATTTATCTGAACAAGACCTTGGTCATGCTAATTTGGCTCAACAAAAGAAAGTAGAGTCTGATAAATGGGTCTTCATTGAAGGTTGTAAACATCCACAATCAGTTACAATGCTAATTCGTGGTGGCTCTCAACGTGTAATTGATGAAGTTGATCGTTCCATTCATGATTCTTTAATGGTTGTAAAAGACGTAATTGAAAAACCAGAAATTGTTGCAGGTGGCGGTGCCCCAGAAGCATTTGCAGCTTCACAACTTAAAGACTGGGCTGATAATTTTGATGGACGAGAACAACTTGCAATTAAAAAATATGCTGAAGCATTGGAAATAATCCCATTAATTATTGCTGAAAATGCAGGAATGGATCCAATTGATACAATGGCTACATTAAGAGCAAAACAAAACCATGGTCAAAAATGGACTGGAATTGATGCAAAAAATACAAAAATTGCTGATATGCTATCTATCGATGTAGTAGAACCAATTGCAGTTAAAGAACAAATTATCAAATCTGCAACTGAAGCTGCTTGTATGATTCTTAGAATAGATGATGTTATTGCAGTGTCTGGCGCTCCTGGTGGCGGCGGTATGCCCCCAATGGGTTAAAACTTAAGCATTGAATTTTTCATAAATCATTATTGTATAAACTTGGTATAGATTTAGGTGGAACTAAAACTGAAGCGATTTTACTAGATGAAAATCTAAATGCTGTAGAACGAAAAAGAATTCCAACCCCACAATCTGATTATTTGGGAATAATTGATTCAATTTCATCTTTAGTTACTAAATTATCTGAAAATATTTCTGATTATTCTCTTGGTGTATGTACACCTGGTGCAATTTCTAAACAAACCGGTTTAATAAAAAATAGTAATACACAATGTCTGATTGGAAAAGCCTTCAAAGAAGATTTAGAAAAAAAAATAGGAAAGAAAATTTTGATTGAAAATGATGCAAATTGTTTTGCTATGGCTGAAGCAAAAATTGGCATAGCTAAAGATTATGATTTTGTATTTGGTGTGATTATGGGTACTGGAGTAGGTGGTGGAATTATTATTGATAAAAAACTTCATCCTGGTAGAACTAACATTGCTGGTGAGTGGGGACATCATACTTTACATCAAAATGGGAAAATTTGTTATTGTGGTAAAACTGGATGTGTTGAAACTTACATTAGTGGACCATCATTAGAAAAACGTTGGTTTGAATTAACTGGAAAGTCACAATTTATGCCTGAAATAATTTCAAATATTAATAATCAATTTGGACAAAAATGGAAAAAAGAATTTTTAGAGAATTTTGGATATGGCATTGCAAATGTAATTGATATTTTAGATCCTGATGTAATTGTTCTTGGCGGTGGTTTATCTAATATTGACTTTCTGTATGCTGAAGGCAAGAATTCAATTTATGAAAAAGTTTTTTCAGATTTAGTTGATACGCCTATTCTTAAAAATAAATTAGGTGATTCCGCTGGTGTATATGGTGCTGCATTATTACATGAATAATTTTTAGTTATTCAAAACTATTTTTAACCTTCAAAATCTTTTCAACAATTTCATTTATGTTAATATCCAATTCTGTAGAAACTAAAATTAATCCTGCACCTTTAGTTGACATGGTTATTCGATAAATTTTTTCATATTTTGCTAATGCAAAAATTGGTTTTCCTATCTTCTCCGTTGTTTTTTTCCGTGTAGACCATCTATACACTGCTTGAGATAATGACATTTCAGTTTCTTCTTTTGTTAAATAACTTTTTAATCCTGGACGCACTTTGTCAATCAATTCTCCAAAATCATAAATTCCTACATATCTAATTTTTTCATCACAATCTATTATTGCATCACAAATTTTTTCGTATTCCAAATTTATCACTATTGTGGCTCAATTGTTGCAGGTGGTTTGCTAGAAATAGTATATGTTACCCAAGTTACATCTTCAATCTCATTTGTAATCCTATTACTCATTTTCTCTAATAATCCATGTGGTAATCTAGTCCAATCAGCAGTCATTGCGTCAATAGAGTCAACCACTCTAATCATAACTATGTTTCCATATCTTCGTTCATCTCCAACTACCCCGACAGCTTTATCATCACCTACTGCAGCATACGCTTGCCACACTTTGCCATACAAATCTGCTTTTACTAATTCCTCTTCAACAATTTTACTTGCAACTTTGGAAATCTGTAGTTTTAATGGTGTTACTTCACCAATAATTCTAACTGCTAGTCCTGGACCTGGGAATGGATGTCTCATGAAAAGATTTTCAGGCACTTTTAGGATTTTTGCAATATTTCTTACCTCATCTTTGTATAGTTCTTTTAACGGTTCTAAAATTTCTAAATCCAACCATTCGGGTAATCCCCCTACGTTATGATGCGATTTTATGACAGCTGCAGGACCTTTAGAAACCCCACTTTCAATAATGTCTGGATAAAGTGTACCTTGAGCCAACCATTTGAATGGCCCATTTTTTTCAGCAAATTCAGTAAAAACACGAACAAATTCTTCACCTATGATTTTTCTCTTTTTCTCAGGATCTTTCACTCCTTTTAGTTTTTCAATGAATTTATCTGCAGCATCTACAGTTGAAAAATTTAATTTAAAATTCTCTTTGAACATTTCATCAATTTCTTTTTCTTCATTTAATCGTAATAACCCATTATTTACAAAAACACACTTCAACCTATTTCCGATTGCTTTATGAATTAACAATGCAACTACAGTCGAATCAACCCCTCCACTGACTCCACATAGTACATTTCCTTCAATTTTTGAAATCTTTTCAACTGTTGAATCTATGAATCCCTCCATTGTCCATTCTTGTTTTGCTTTGCATACCTTTAAGACAAAATTTTTGAGAATTTCTGTACCTTGTTCTGTATGAACAACTTCAGGATGAAATTGAATTCCATAAACTGATTTTTCTTCTGATGCAATAGCTGCAGCTTTTGCTCCTTCAGTATGTCCAATCACTTCAAATCCTGGTGGAATTTCTTCTGCTTCATCACCATGACTCATCCATGCTCTAACTGATTCACCTATTCCATTTAGAAGATCTTTATTATTATCAATAGAGAGTAATGATGAACCATATTCTTTGTTTGCTCTTTTTACTTTACCTCCATACTTGTTAACGATTAATTGATGACCATAACATATTCCAAGTAAAGGTAAATTCATATCAAAAATTTTACTTTCTGGAACCGGAGCATCTGTGTTATACACACTTGATGGTCCTCCTGAAAAAATAACCCCTTTGGGATTTAATTTTTCCAGTTCTTCATAACTAATATCATATGGAACAAGTTCTGCAAAAACAGAAAATTCTCTAATTCGCCTACAAATTAAATGACTATATTGTGACCCAAAATCTAAAACTATTATTTTATCCATTTTATCACTTGTTGATATTTTCAAGCATCCGTGTTAATGACCATCCTGCGGTATTGATAAGTTCACTTATTCTCTCTTTTTGTCTATAATTTCTAATAATTATTTCTCTAATGTCTGAACCATTTTTGTTTATTATGTAATCTATAATGGATTCTTTTTGAATTCTTCCATTTTCAACTTCTGTAGAATCTTTCTTTTTCATTTCACCAATTATTCTATCTAAGAAAAATGATTTGAATGGAGGAGTATCTGCACTGATTTCAACTTCATTATCTAAAACTATTGAAACTTGTTCTGGTGTGATGAACGCATTGGCAATTATTTTGCCGTCATTTCCTCTTTTAATTGGAATTGAATTGATCTTTGGTTTTTCTTCAACTTCTGGTTTTCGAACCTCACTTTCTCTTTCTAGTTGTGATGCTTTTGTAAAACTTGAATCTATTAAAGATGAATCTAGTAACACGATATTTTTTTCTAACATTTCTATGGATTCCTGATGCCTGTTAATTTGCTCGATCAAACTTTCTTTTAAAGCAACAATATCTTTTACTTGCTTTTCTGAAAATTTCATAATTCAATTAATGTATGATGGGTATTAAATGCATTCTAGGTTATTACACTATTCACAGTTTTGTATGAAATTTTTTTAAATCCTCTAATTGGTTTGGATGTTGTAAATAACTCTGATTTTGTTTTAGTTGCTAACCATTCTAAAAGTAATTCTCCTCTACTTAATTTCATCAATTTTATTTTTCTTTCTAATTTTTTTGTGTTTGAATGTTTCCCAATTCTTTTCCCAAAGTCCATTCCAAATAAAATAATTTTTTTTGCACCAAAATGACTAGCAAGAAATACTCCTCTATCTCCATCTGTAAACCCTCCAAAGTTTTGTATTTTATCAAATGGATTTGACTGAGTAGTGCCAATACATTTTTTTATTTTTTTTGAAAATTCCAGTTTATCTATATTATCTCCATGTGCATGAACTACAAATATTGATTTTTTAGAAACTTTCTTCAATGATTTTTCATCCCCATCTAAATCGGTAATTATTATTTCTGGGATTATTCCATTTTCTAAAAGTAGTTTGATTGAACTATCTGCTGCAATTTTTATTGATTTTTTATTTTTTATTAATTCTGGAATTGCAGTTGATAAAGAAGGCCCTGAACCAATTACTAAAACTGATTTATCTTTAATTAAATTGGAAATTTCCTCATTGACATTGGATTTTTTTAAAATTGAGTTTAAAATTACAGCTGATTCTTTATCTTTTTTTCCACTGTACTTGAATTCTTTTAAAATACCCGAATATTTTTTCTTCCAACCAGAAATCATCATATCACTCAAATTGTATTAGTTTTTGATAAATCATGTGACTAAAATTGCAAATGTAGGCGTAGGCAAAAAGAATCCTGTACGTATTATGAGTATCTTAAACACTAGTCCTGAATCATTTAACAAAAAATCCATACATATCAGTAAAAATGATATCAAAAATTCTATAAAACAAATGGAAAACGATGGTGCTAATTTTATTGATGTTGGAGGCATGTCTACTGCACCATATTTATCCACAATTGTTTCAGAAAGTATTGAAACAAATCGAATTATTAACGCAATTAAAATAATTCAAAATTTTTCAAATTTACCAATTTCAGTTGATACTTGTAGAGCAAATGTTGCAAGAATTGCTTTAGAACATGGTGTAGAAATAATTAATGATATTTCAGGACTAAAGTTTGATAAAAAAATGTGTGATGTTGTTTCAAAATTTAACCCTTCATTGATTTTATGTGCATATGATTCCAAATCTGTTTCTGGAAATGTCAGTTCTACAAAAAAACTTCTTCAAGAAAGTCTAAAAATTGCAAAAAAATCTAACATTCCAACTGAGAAAATAGTTTTGGATCCTGCTATTGGATTTTTTAGAAAAACTGGTTATGGACCATTTTTTACAAAAATTAAATCTGATTGGATTAAAAGAGATCTATCTATAATACAGAATCTGAAATCCATAAAACAAAACTTTCCTGTACTGATCTCTGTTTCAAACAAGTCCTTTATAGGAAATCTCTTGGGAGAAAAAAATCCTCCTGATCGATTATTTGGTTCGATCGCAGCAGAATCCATTTCTATAATTAATGGGGCAGACATTATTCGTACTCACAATGTACGTGCAACTAAAGATTCAATCATTATTGCATCAAATCTGTTAAAATAACGTAAAGGCTTATAATTAATCTCAAACTTTCGTAACAAGGTTTCATTGGAATTTAAAGAAGGATTAACTTTTGACGACGTTCTTCTTGTACCCAAATATTCAGATATTACAAGTAGAAGTCAAACTAATCTAAGTACAAAGTTATCTCGAAATATCTCAATTAACATTCCATTTGTGAGTGCAAATATGGATACTGTTACAGAATCTGCTATGGCAACAACTATGGCTCGTGCTGGTGGTATTGGGATTATTCATAGATTTTTGACAATTAAAGAGCAGGCAAATGAAGTGCTTAAAGTAAAACGTTCTGGTAGTGTGATGATTGAAAACCCTTATTCTATCAATTCAGAAAAATCAATTCAAGATGCTCAAGAATATGCTGAGGAAAAAGAAATTTCTGGTCTTTTAGTAATTGATTCTAATTCTAAATTGGTTGGAATAGTTACTGAGAGGGATCTATTATTTGCAAATTCAAATGGAATAATCCGTGATATTATGACAAAAGATGTTGTTACTGCAAAACCTGGTGTAACATTAGATGAAGCAAAAGAAATTTTGCATAAACATAGAGTTGAAAAATTACCTATTGTTGATGATTCTGGAATTGTTAAAGGATTAATCACAAGTAAAGATATTACAAATAACACTGACTTTCCAAATGCATCAAAAGATAAGAAAGGTAGACCTCTTGTTGGAGCTGCAGTTGGTGTAAAAGGTGACTTTTTGGAAAGAAGTGAATCTCTCTTAGATGCAGGTGCTGATGTACTTGTTGTTGATATTGCTCATGGACATAGTGAAAATGCAATGAGCACAGTTAGAAATATCAAAAAAGCATTTCCTGATTGTGAGTTAATTGCAGGAAATATTGCAACAGCTCAAGGTGCTGAAGATTTGATTAAAGCAGGTGTAGATGCAGTAAAGGTTGGAGTTGGTTCTGGTTCAATTTGTATTACTAGAGTCATTACAGGTTCTGGTGTCCCTCAATTAACTGCTGTAATGGATTGTGCAAAAATTGGAAATGAACATGGTGTGCCAATTATTTCTGATGGAGGTACAAGAACTTCTGGTGATGCAACAAAGGCATTAGCCTCTGGTGCTTCGTCTGTAATGGTAGGTAGTATGCTTGGTGGAACTGATGAATCCCCTGGTACGGTTTTAACTAAAAATGGAAAGCGATTCAAAGTTTATCGTGGAATGGCATCTCTTGCCGCTTCCATTGGTAGAAAATCAAAAGAAACAGGTTCATTCTCATTTGATGATGATCTAAATGATTATGTTGCTGAAGGCGTAGAGGCAATGGTTCCTTACAAGGGAACTGTAGTTGATATTTTAAAACAACTTTCAGGTGGTGTACGTTCTGGCTTAAGTTATTGTGGTGCACACACGATATCACAAATGCAAGAAAATGCTGAATTTATCAAAATGTCAAGGGCTGGATTTGCAGAAAGTCAACCTCATGATGTTTCTTTGATGTAGTTAATTTTTTAAACACCGTTTAAAGTCATTTAATTATGATGTCCAAAAGAACCATTATTGGATTAATTCTAGGTGTTGTAATTATTTTAGCTTCTGGTTATTCATTAATTTTACACATTGGACCTACTGTAGAACATAAAGAAACATTGACTCTAGAAATAGGCACATCTGAAATTTTCAAAAATTCTGCACCTGCTCAAGCACCTCAATCGTTGATTGTAACTGGTGATAGTTTTGAGCTTGAACTTCATAGCCCTGGTGATGGATTACAAATTCCAAAAACATCATTCAAAAATGAATTCAAACAGGATTGGATTCACTCTGAAGATGGTGTTTCTAGTATTGAAATTAAAAATACTGGAAAATCAGAATTAGAAATCAGTGTAATCATGACACAAACACCTAATCCATTTGCATTTACAATTGATCTTATGGTAATGATTACTGGAATTGTGATTATTGGGTTTAGTATGGGTTTTTCAATGAGAAAACCTAAAGGATTTTAGTTTAATTTTGCTGAAGGATAAGAACCTAAAATTTTCATGAATAATGATTCTTGTTTTATTTCATTTAACATTTCTAAAATTTTTGGATCTTTTTCATATCCTTCAAAATCTACATAAAAATTATATTCCCAGATGTTGGATTTTGCAGGTCTTGATTCAATTTTTGTTAGATTAACATTGTTTTTATGAAAATTTTCTATTATTCTAAATAATGAACCTGGTTCATGTTTGATGGAAAAAATTATTGATGTTTTATTATTTTCTGTTTGAACTGACTCTTTTTTAGACAATATCAAAAACCTCGTATAATTATTCGAATTATTTGCAATGTTTTCAGAAATTATTGGTATATTGTAAATTGATGATGATATTTTACTAGCAATACATGCACAATTCTTTTTGTTAATATCTTTGACAATTTTTACACTTCCTGCAGTATCATATGCAGGAATTGTTTTCATGTTTTTACTTTCAATAAATTTTCTACATTGTCCTAAAGCTTGTGGATGTGAATAAACTGTATCTATATCTTCTAAC
>CALBNQ010000096.1 GCA_937896495.1 uncultured archaeon
TCCTTCAGAACCAAATTGAGCAGTAACACCTGGAGGCAAAAATGGAATCTTTACATCAACTTGGCCAGGATCATTACCTTTTGTTGCCTTTAGAGTAACGGAAACTTGTTGTGAATCTTCTCCTGCACTAAATGGTGATAAAAATTCCTGAGACAACTCCATTGTAAATTTAGAGTTTGCATCAATTACGTTAAAATCAGAATATGCACACATTCCATCTTCCGCACAAATATCAATTGGATGGAATCCTGTAGACAGTCCAGTTGGTACTGCTAATTTGGTGGTAAAGACACCACTGGTATTTGTAGCATTTGCAGATTCAGGAATTGGTAAAGTTTTATCACCAAAAATTAGTTCAGTGATTTCAGTACTTGCTGAAAATCCTGAAGCAGTAATGGTTACTTGATCTCCTGCTTTACCTGATGCAGGTTTTACTGAAACACTACCAATGGTATATGCATTAAAATAATCGCCACCTGAGAACATACCTGCACCGCCACCTGCACCGCCAGACATACTAAACATATCCATAAAGGAGTCCTGGAAAAAGTCTTGTTTACCCATCACATCAAAGTCAACAAACAGCATTTGTGATTGAGAATTCTCTGAACTTGTAACAATTACATCAACAAACTTTGGACCAGGTGGGACATAGTCATCAGTATTATATCTTAATTTTGCAGAAGAAGTTCCACCAACTGCAGGAGTTAAAGTTGTTGAAACAGGGGCCGATGAGAATTCAGATGACTCGTCACAGTCAGTTGTAGAACCAAAACAAGCAGTTACATCTTGTGGCAAATAATCAATAGATAAAGTTACAGTTCCTGCATTTTTGCCAGATAATGATTTTACAGTAATGGTTGCAGCATCTGTTATTTGTCCAGCATTTATTGGTGGAAGCATTGAAGGTGTGGAAAATGCATTAAATGCATCATTTGCATCTACAATATAAAAGTCAGAAAAGGCACACATTCCAGTTAATGAACAAACTTCAACTTCATAGTATCCTGAACCAGTAAAAGAGGATGGAATTTTAAAATTGAATGTCTTTGAACCTGATGAATCAAATGTTTGAGATTTCGGAATAGTCATGTTGGTTCCACCAAAGTATACTTCTTCTACATTTTCTCCAGGTTGGAATCCTGTAGCAGTTAAAGAGATTGCATCACCTGCTGCACCAGATGTTGGACTGACAAATAATTCTGCAATGGTAAATGCATTAAATGCGTCTGAGCCATGTATACCAGTAAAATCACTTTGCATTGAAGAAAAGTCTTGGAAATTACCACCGGATTTAAAGAAGTTTTGTCCACCAGCAGCAAATCCTGCACCAAATCCAGAATTGAAATTAGACGATGGAGAAATGTTTGAATCAATTGGCAGATAAAATTCCTGATCACCTACATCATAAGAATTACTATCACTACCTTCACTTACAGTATATGCTCGAACATCCAAAAATACAGGTCCAGGTTGAGCATAATCATCAACATCTAATTTCAAAATTGTTTTTGATGTGCCACCAAGTCCAGGAGATAATTTGGATTTTGGTACATCACCAAAATTATTGGGGTTAGTACAATCAATACCAGTAGTTCCAATATTATCAGTATCAAAACATCCAGTTAAACCATAAGGCATTCCAGAAGGAAATTCCAGATAAACAGCACCAGGATCTTTACCAGATAATCCTTTTACAATAAATGTTACATCAGCAGTTGTTCCTGCAGACATTGGAGGGAGGTTTGTAGGAGATACAGATAAAGAAAATTTAGAATCAGTATCAAGAATTGTAATTGAAGTTTCAGATTCTCGTCCTAACTTGTCATTTACTTCAAGTAAACTCATCCCAGGAATGATATTAGTGGTTGTAGGAATACTTACAGAACCAGACCAAGAACCAGCACTATCAAAAACAGGAGTTCCACTAGAAGTAATGTTAACATGAGATCCAACACTATCTAATAGTGAAACGTTAACTTCAGAGCCAGCATTAAAACCTGATGCAGTTACAGTTACAACATCACCTTCCATAAAGGCAGAGGGGTTTACAAACACTGAACCAATGGAAAACAGATCCTTCATTGCAAATCCTTCATCACCAGAAGTTAAACCATCAAAGAAATTCATCATGCCACCAGCACCAGTTGGAGCAATGATAGAAGTGGAGAAATCTTTGAATTGATAATCGTTTCCAGAATCTACATCAACTGAAGCATAAAATGGTCCAGTCATAGCAAATGAATTTACATTAAAGGATAGAGTTGTTTTGTTTTGTCCACCAGGAGAAACATCTAAAGTCACACTAGGAGAATTTGAATAGGTCCCTTGTTCTGAATTTACTAGAAAAGCACCTTCTACACCTTGAGGTAGGCCGTAAATAGTAATTTCAGCTTGATCATTAGTAAATGATTGTCCAGAAAAGGCATCAACTGTTATTGTCATGTTAGTGTTTTGATTTGGAATTGAATTTTGTTGCATTGGAGGAAGAGTAGTAGGAGACATCAGAATAGTAAACTTGCTTGCTCCTGCACCAGAGGTAGAAAATATATCAAATCCAGTTTCTGCAGATTTGCCTGAAGAATCACCAGTGACTACAAGAGGATAAAACCCAGGAGCTAATGTAGAAGGTAACGTTAGGTTAATGGTAGCTGAACCACTAGAAGCAGTTTTTGTGGCAACAGTACTTCCCAAAACTGAAACAGTTAATGTTTCACTACCAGAATATCCCGATGCAGTTACAGTAAGTGAATCTCCTGCTTCAGCATAAGTGTTAGATAAAAAGACACTAGCAAAACCAGAACCAGATGCGGCAGCTATTCCAGTGTTGAGATTATAATATTTACATTCCCAAGTAGATGTATTACATACATCAACAGTGCCAATTATTGGTCCGGGGTATGCGTAATTTTCAACTTTAAGTTTAAAGGATTTTGAAAGAGTGCCACCTGCAGGTATTGTAAACTCATCACTACATTGATCAGGATCAATTGATGAGGATTCATCAGGGAAAATTACTCCAACACCTGAAGGTAGTCCCCAAACACAAGTATCAACAGTATTACTACCTTTTCCTGCAATTCCATTTACAGTCATAGTTACTTCATCACTGCTAGTTCCAAGTGCAATGACTGGAAGGGTGTCAGGAGACATTGTTGCAGTATATGAGTCAGAAGAACTAAGAATACTCAAAGTATCCTTAAGAGAAATGGTATTAGAATTATCATCAGTTAATGTTGCCTCTACTTCAAGTGCTCCAGAAGAGCCAGAGGGCACAATAAAGGAACCTGAAAATGTCGTAGAAGTACTAAATGATGTTGTAATACTTGCAGGCAATGTTGTTAATGTAGTACCATCAAGAGTCAATGAGACTGCCCTATCAGATAAATTAGCACCAATATTTCCTGAAAAGTTTACAGTGTCTCCAACATCTACAAATGAAGGTGAAAGTGAGAGACTTCCTTGGATTTGTTGAGAACCTGTCGCTAAAGGTGGAGGAATAGATAAAGTTGCCTGAATAGATTCAAAAACAGAGTTATCAGTTATGTCAGTTCCAACAACAGTAACATCATAATCACCAAATGCAGTAGATGTGTCAGATGTAAACCAGACATCCACATTTGTAAATGTAGTATTAGCTATAGGTACAGATGATGAAAATGTATTGTTTGTAGTATAACTGTTAGTTGACCAATAAGAAGTGACACCAGGAGGCAATCCATTAATGGTAAAATTAGCACTGTTTCCAAAACCACCATATGGAGAATAAGAAATATTCATTGTTTCAGAAACCGTAGTAGAATCTGTGTCAGGAGGCGGAGCCATATTCAATGTAGATGGGGATGCTGCAACTGAAAAACCTCCGCCGCCACTAAAAATAGTCAAAAATTCTTCTGAAAATCCAGAACTAGTAGATAATTTTACTTCAGTTTGACCAGAAGCCCATCCACTAGGAATCACAAAATTTCCTGCCCATTCTCCACTAGAGTCAGTATCAGTGGAAGAAGAAGTTAATGCAGGAGTGTTAGTTGTACCATCAGGAGCAGTAAGAGTTACAGTTACAGTTTCTGAAATAGCAAAGTTATGGGCATCTATTGCAATTGTATCACCAACTTCAGCAGTAGTGGCATTCATGGTAATTAATGGAGTACTAGAATCGCCAACTGTAACATTGATATCAAAAAATTTGTCTAAAATATCACCACCAGCACCAGTTGAAACATCTACAGCATCAATGTAAATTTGAGAATTACCAAAAGCAGAACCAGTAGTTAAAATTTTCAAAGTAACATCTTTTGTAAGTGTGCCATCATTACCAAAATCAACAGTAGTACCA
>CALBNQ010000097.1 GCA_937896495.1 uncultured archaeon
AGATAATGATGCAAAATCTTCATCACTGATTACTAAATTTGGATTTTCTGCATTCAGAACTATTCGTGAAATATTTTTACATTCTTTATAATATTTGTAATAATTCCATAACCACTTTGTTGAATTTTGTAATACTCCCTTTTTGATTTCAAATAATGGTGGATTATATTTGTCTGATACTGAATACTTTAAATTTTTTAGAATTTTTGCAGCTCCACCACCTGTTACAAAATTTATCGAATCATTTTGAAAATAACTTACAATCGCAATATCTCGAGTTACATGACCTAATCCAATTGGACTCGAAAAAAAATCCAAAATCTTCATAGATTCTATTATTTTTAATCAAATTTTTAGATTTTTTTCTGTCTCAAAGTTTAAATGGATTTCAACAAGGAAAGTTTCTGGGCTCATAGTCCAGGTCGGTTATGACGTCGCCCTTACACGGCGAAGATCCGGGGTTCAAATCCCCGTGGGCCCATTTTTTAATCTAATGCTGTTCTTTATTCACTGTAATTATTTTGATATTGAGTTTGTCATATTTTCTCAAAAAATTCAACATCATCAATTTATACCAACAAACTTCTAATAATTCAACAATTAATGATAATCATTGGATTATGAGAAATTTTGTTCACAAATCTTAGATGTAGATCCTAAAATTAGATTTGCTACTGTGTATGATGAATGGGCAACTCATGTTGGAGGTGGCATGAGAAAAGGAACCGAAAATCTTCTTTCAGAACATGCAGAAAAAGAATTAGTCAATATTTCAATTCTTGATTGGAAAGCACGTAAAGAAATGTCAAAATGGCTTGGTAAGACAAAATATACCTTGGCAGAATATGATAAGGTAAATCGTTTTTCATTTTATCTTGGTGATGATTATTTACTTTTAGTTAGTACAGAAAAAAATTTAGATACAATTTTTGTAGTAAATCAAGTGATCAAATTATATTATGAAAATCAAGAATAATTAAATTTTATTTTTATCCTATTTTACAACAACTTTTACTTTGTAATCCCCTTGCAATCCAAAATATTGAAAAAATCAAAACCCCTACTGAAATAAATTTTAATTCTAACCCTTGCATAGGAAATAATGATAGTCCTCCTATTGCTCCTAACACTACTGCTAGAGGAGCAGTACATGCTGGACATCCTGGAGTGAATACCCCAAATATTCCTCCTAACATGGATGTAGAATTTGATTTAACAGAATTTAACATCTTCATTCTTTTCATTCGGAATGCTACCATTGCAAAATTAACTCCACCTAAACTTGAAATCACTATTGTTAAACCAAGTGATGTTGAAATGTACCATGGTGATAATTCTATTGCTACATCAAAATGTGTTGGCAGCATTGACATTGTTAAAATATAATAAATTATTCCTAATCCTAATCCGCTGATTGTTGCAATAAATGCATACTTTTTTGTATGTAATACGTTTGAAATAACCTGTAGTTTACTGACCATATGAATATATTTTAAAGCGATCATATTTTAACTATTTTTTATTTTCTTAACGATTATTACTATTGTCTTTTTGATATAATTATGATTCAATTCACATTTAATGAGAAAACCATTCTTGTTCAATATGCAATTAAAAAATTTGAAAATGAAGAAATTGTCATTGAAAAATTAAAATCAGTAATTTCTGAAAAAGACATTCAAAGGAATATTGATACATTAATTGGAACCCAATTAGTAAGACGAATAGGACCTGAAAATATTCAAAATAATGAAAGTCATACTGAATTACCTGAACTTCCAGATAACTTGAAAATGATTTTGGATACTATAATTTGAAAAATTATCAAATCATTTTGTACAAAAATCTAATTTAGAATCCTCTTAACCCTTGTGGACGCATAATTTCTGGATGTTGTTTCATCCAATCTATTTTATCTAACATATCTTGCTTGTCTTGAGGAAATGTCCCTTTTATCGTATATGCGTTTGAACCATGATTTGCTCTAAATACAATTTTTTCTTCAGTGTTAATTTGATTGATTAAACTATACAGTTCTTCTAATGACTCATCATCATTAATCCTGATAAATTCATCATCAAATTTCTCAAAAAATTCTTCTTTAATTCCATTTTCAAGATATAATGTTAATGCTCCAACATATTGTGGCGAACATGCACTAATCACTTCGGCTGTTCCTTTGATGTGTTCTTTAGAATAATTTCTTCCGCCCAACCCTAAAATTATCATGCATGACATTGTATATCCTGCTTCTTTTGCCTTGTTGACCGATTTGATTATTGTTTTTGCGATAGCTCCTTTTGTCACTTTTTTTAAAATTATATCAGAACCACTTTCAATTCCTAGATAAAACATGTCCAACCCTGCCTCATTCATTTTTTTTAATTCTTCAGATGTTTTTTTAAGAATGTTCATGGGCATTGCATAACACGAAATCCTTTCTAGTTTTACAAATTTTTCTTTAATATATTTCACAATTTTTATCATATATTCTGCATCAAGATTTAATGCATCTCCATCTGCAAGAAAAATTCTTTTTGTATCTGGTAAATAATTTGACATTAAATCAATTTCTGATTTAATTTCTTCCCATGGTCTTTCAGAATATTCTTTTGATCTATACATATCACAAAAAGAACATTCATTGAATGAACAGCCTAAAGTAACTTGAAAAATTAGTGATCTAGCTTCGGATGGTGGCCTGTATAACGGAGCATCATAGTTTAGTGACATTAATTGTTTCAAAGAGATTTATTTGAACATGTTTTTTATAGTTTCTATTTCTTAATCATGTTTCTTAATCTAATGTATGTTCGTACCTATCTGTTATTTAGTAAAATCAATCTTTTTTAATTTTAGTTAAATGTGGTAATCTTTAATCATGATTAATGTTACAAGAATATCTTAAACTTAACAAAAATATTCTCATTGCATTTACCTCATCAATTACGGTATCTGCAATTATTGCTCAATTGTTATCTGAACAAGCACATCATCTTAATACGACATATACCACAATTTCCGATTATATAATTTATTTTTCTGTTTTTAGTGGATTATTTTATTTTGACAATCGAAAAAAGTATTATTTAGAATCTGGAAAAATTGACATTTTAAAATTAAAACATGATCTCAAAAAATTAATTACCTCTCTTGGAATTGCAGAAATTGTTTATACTGTAATTCGTTGGATATTACAATATTATTTTCTCACTCTTAATTATGATCCATATTTTGCATCAATAATTTCTCAAGGTATATCGACAGTAATTTACATGGCAGTAGTTAATCTAAGTGTAAAATTGACAAGGTTATACAAAGATGAAAGTTAGTATCTATGTTGATGGTTCAGGAGGTTTAAACAGTGGTTATGGTTATTTTGTTAAGGAAACTGGTGAATCATCTTATGAAAAAAAATCTGATTTAACAAACAATCAGGCTGAATATATGGCAATTATTTTGGCACTAAAAACATTCGTTGATTCTGAAAATGAAATTATAATCTATAGTGATTCAAAAAATACTGTAAATCAAATAAATCATGAATTTGCAATAAATAATGAAAAACTTCGAGATTTGGCACGTGAATCTTGGAAACTTATAGGTACATTTTCTAATGTCTCTATTCGATGGGTATCTAGAAAAGAAAATTTGGCAGGAAAGATGTTGGGAAGCTAAAAATCAAAGATCCGATATTTCATGAATAACTTTATTATATAAAATCCTCAAATTTCAAATACATGGCTGAATCTGTTTTTCTATCTCCAAAATCAATTGCAGTAATTGGTGCATCTGATAAGAGAGGAAGTGTTGGTGCTACAATTACATCTAATATTATGAATGGTTTTACAGGAACTGTTTATCCAATTAGTCCATCTAGAGAAATTGTTTTTTACAAAAAAGCATACAAGAGTGTTTTAGATGTACCAAAATCCATTGATCTTGCAGTAATTGTAATTAAGAATACTTTGGTAGCTCCTGTTTTAGAAGAATGTGGAAAGAAGAAAGTAAAAGGTGTTATAATTATCACTGCAGGTTTCAAAGAAGTTGACGAAGAAGGCGTAAAACGTGAAGAAGAAATAAAAGAAATTGCTAAAAAATACAAAATCCAAATTATTGGACCAAATTGTCTAGGTGTGATGAATCTTGATCCAAAAACAATGATGAATTCTACTTTTCTCAAAATTACTCCCAAATCCGGAAAAATTGCACTTGTTTCACAAAGTGGTGCAATATGTGCTGCTTTAGTTGAAGATGCAAGTGCACAAGGAATTGGATTTTCTGCAGTTGTCAGTTTGGGGAACAAAGCTGCAATGAGTGAAGTTGATGTTCTAAAAATTCTTGCAACTCATAAACAAACTGAAGTTATTGTAATGTATCTTGAGGATATGGGTGATGGTCAAGAATTCCTTAAAGTTTGTAAAAATATTACTAAAAAACTCAAAAAACCAGTACTTGTATTAAAATCTGGTCGCAGTCCTGAAGGTGCAAAAGCTGCAATGTCCCACACAGGAGCTTTAATGGGTTCAGATGAAATCTATGATGCTCTCTTAAAACAATCTGGTGCAATTAGAGTAGATACTATGGAAGAGCTTTTTGATTATGCTACTGCATTTTCTAAACAACCCTTACCTACTGCTGGTGATCTTGTAATTGTTTCAAATGCTGGTGGACCTGCAATTATTTCAACAGATGCATGCTCAAAAATGAAAATTAAAATGGCAGATATTAAAAGTATAAGAAAAAAAATTGATGATGTGATTCCTCCTTGGGGCAGTTCTAGAAATCCAGTTGATATTGTTGGTGATGCTGATTTTAATCGATTTCACAATGTTTTGGATCGTGTTTTAAAACATCCAAAAGTGGGATCTGTGATTTCAATGTGTACGCCCTCTGGAACTTTGAATTATGATAAACTAGCTGAAGTCATTGTTGAAATGTCAAAGAAATACAAAAAAACAATGCTTGCAAGTTTGATGGGATTAGATGAAGGAATTACAAATAGAGAAATCTTGTCCAAAGGAAATGTTCCATATTACACTTATGCCGAAGGTGCTATTCGAACTCTTGCAGCAATGAATAGATTTTCTAATTGGGTAAGTTCACCTTCTGGAAAAATTACAAAATTTAAAGTTAACAAATCTAAAGTAAAAAAAATCCTTGAAAAAGTCAAAAAAGAAAAAAGACCAAATCTTCTAGAGGAGGAAGGACAAGAAGTTCTAAAAGCATATGGGTTACCATTACCTTCTAGCGCTCTTGCAAAAAATGAGCTTGAAGCAATTAAAATCGCAAAGAAAATTGGTTACCCTGTTGTGATGAAGATAGCATCGCCTCAAATTATTCACAAATCTGATGCTGGTGGTGTTAAAGTAAATTTGACAAATGACAATGAAATCAAAGATGCGTTCAAAACAATTATCAAAAATGCTAAAAAATATGATAAAAAAGCTGAGATAAAAGGCGTTTTGATTGTTGAAATGGTAAAAGGTGGGAAGGAATTAATTATCGGTTCAAAATTAGAGCCTGGATTTGGACCTGTTATTATGCTTGGAATGGGCGGAATTTATGTAGAAGTACTAAAAGATGTCACATTCAAACTAGCACCTGTTACATCTGATGAGGCAGATGACATGATTGCATCAATTAAGACTCAAAAACTATTACAAGGTGTACGTGGTGAAAGACCATCTGATATTACAAAATTATCTGAATGCGTTCAAAGATTGTCCCAATTAGTTTCTGATTTTTCAGAAATAAAAGAATTAGATATGAACCCTGTATTGGTAATGGAGAAAGGTAAAGGATGTCGCATTTTAGATGTGCGAATTGGTCTCTAATCGAAGTTTGTACGTATAATCATATTTAGAATATTTATACAACATCAAAGTCATTATCAATACATGACTGATATTCCAAAGGCTATTCGAACAGGTGAAGATTATGTTGAAAGTCTTAGAGGCAGAGATCTCAAAATCTATCTTTTTGGAGAATTGGTTAAAAATTATGTTGATCATCCAATTATTAGACCTTCCATTAATGCAGTTGCAGAAACATATGATCTTGCAGTCCGTGAAGAAACATTAGCTTCTGCTGATTCTTCTTTATCTGGATTGAAAGTTAATCGATTTTTACATATTGCTGAAAGTGCAGAAGATTTAGTTTTACAAAATAAAATGCAAAGAAAACTTGGACAAAATACTGGAACATGTTTCCAAAGATGTGTTGGAATGGATGCCATGAATGCATTACATTCAACCACGTTTGAAATTGATGAAAAACATGGAACTGATTATCATAAAAAATTCTTAGAATTTGTGAAAATGGTTCAAAAAGAAAATTTTGTCATTGGTGGTGCCATGACTGATCCTAAAGGTGATAGAAGTAAAGGACCTTCAGAACAAGATGATCCTGATTTATTTACTAGAGTAGTAGAAACTGATGAAAATGGAGTTTATGTATCTGGAGCTAAAGCACATCAAACTGGTTGTATTAATTCACATTGGATTATTTTGATGCCTACAATTAGATTAACTGAATCTGATAAAGATTGGGCAATAGTTGGTGCAATTCCAGCTGACGCAAAAGGTGTCACTTACATCTATGGTCGACAATCTTGTGATACTCGAAGTATGGAGGATGGTGACATTGATGACGGTAATGCAAAGTATGGTGGACAAGAGGCTCTAATTATTTTAGATAGAGTGTTCATTCCGTGGGATAAAATCTTCATGAATGGTGAATATGAATTTGCATCAATGCTGGTGGATCGTTTTACCTGTTATCATAGACGTAGCTATGTATGTAAAACTGGTTTAGGTGATGTGTTAATTGGTGCAGCAGCTACAATTGCAGATTATAATGGAGTTCCAAAGGTTTCTCACATTAAAGATAAAATTATTGAGATGACTCATCTAAATGAAACAATTTTTGGTGTAGGTATCGCTTCTTCTCATCAAGGTCAAAAAATGAAATCAGGTGTTTTTCTTAATGATGACATGCTTGCACAAGTTTGCAAACATAATGTAACTAGATTTCCTTATGAGATTAGTAGATTGGCACAAGATATTGCTGGTGGTTTGGTTGTAACCCTTCCTTCTGAAAAAGACTTTCGACATCCTGAAGCAGGACCATTACTTAAAAAATATCTTGCAGGAAGAAAAGGAGTAGATGTTGAAAATAGAATGAGAATTTTAAGATTGATTGAAAATATGACTCTTGGAAGAAATGCAGTTGGATATCTTACTGAATCGATGCACGGTGCTGGTTCACCACAAGCACAAAGAATTCAGATTCAAAGACAGATGCAGGTAGGATACAAAAAGAATCTGGCAAAACACTTGGCAGGAATTACCAATGATAAAGAAGACATACATGAACCATCTGATTACTTTAAACGAGTTTTCAAAACTAAAGACTCTGTAATCTAATAATTCTTTTCTTGTATGTCATCAAAAATTTAAAATTAATATTAAATGATCTCAGTTTTTTTAAACTGATGATTTCTAAGGAACTTTTTTAACACATTTTCTAATTATATTGTCAAGCAGGATGATCTGATACTGTTTTTTGTAGTGTGAACTTGTTTACTTGAATTAGAAAATCTTATTTTTCTTCGTCTATTTTATTTTCATTGGAATTTTCTTCTTCTTTATTTTCATTAACCTTTATTTTTTCTACATGATCAGAATATTCTGAATCTTTTTTTATTTCATTTATATCCGATAGTTCATTATATTCTTCTGATTTATCTTCATCTGACTCTTGCACTCTATCTAATATTGTAGATTCTTTTTTCTTTTTTGAGAATTGTTTTACTATCATGATTCCAATTACTATTACAATAATGACATAATTGACAGGAGGTTTTAGTAGTTGTGTAACATACCCAACTTGTGGAAATATGTACTCGACTTTTCCAATATATTCTTCTTCTGTGATTGGAAAATCTGTTCCTGGAATTGAACCTGGATTTGCATCTCCCTGAGTTCTAATTGTTTTAGGATTATCATCTATTATTGATACAACTCTATGTACGATTACTCTGTTATGATCTGACGGTCTATCAAATACGATAATGTCTCCTATATTGATTTCTTCAAATGGAATGTGCCCTTGAATTATTATGACATCATATACTTCCAAAACTGGAATCATACTCCCACTCGCAACAACGTAAAATGGATTTTGAGTTCCAAAAGCTACCTGCAAACCTATCCATATTACTAATACTGCAATTACTACAATTAGAATATCTTTAATGACGCCTTTTGAAACTGCTTTTTTTATCAATTACTTTCTTCGCCTATGTTACATTGATTAAATTTTCTTTTTATTGAAGAGATGTTCCACATTCTTCACAAAATTTTGAACCATTTTTATTCATAAATCCACATGAGCATTTTCCTGGTTGATCTACTTCCTCAGGATTTCCTAAGAGAATAACTTCACCAACTTTTTTAATATTTTTCCATGGGATTCCTCCTTCCACACCATCATTTTGAGTAATTACTAAAATCATGGATTGTGTGGAATCGACTCCAACTTGTTTTGCAACTCCAACCTTATTTGCATTTTCGTCATAAACTGCTCTACCTTCAATTGAGTTGATTGAAGTAATTGGACTTGGCTGTGTTACTGTCTCTTGTGTATTTTGAGGTGTTGATTGAACTTGAGGTGTTGATTGAACTTGAGGTGTTGATTGAACTTGCTCTATTGGTTTTGCTTCACCAACATCTACTCCGTCATCTTGTTTTTTGAATTCTCTGTATTCTGCAATCGATGAACCACATGTATTGCAGATGTATTGACCTTTTTCAGCTAACATTAGATTATCAGCTACTTCCTCGTTAGGATTTTCAAATTCTATTTTTGGAGAACCTTCAAATTCTTTTTCACAAGTATTGCAAAAATGTTTAGAAATTAACTCTGCACCCAATCTGCCAATTGGTGCTAAAAACAAATCAGGACCTCCTAAGTTACCTTTAACTTGTTGTTCATCTGTTACTCTGGCCATGATGTAACCTCCTGAACCTCTTAATTTTTTTAATCTAAGTTCTGAACTCATGTCTAAATTTTATTAAAACGTCATTTAAATATATAGTAAAATGATTTAGAAAAATTTCTTTTCAAATTTGTAAAATCTGGTTAACGTTTTTAGGTATGTTTGATAAAACGAAATCATAATGGGAATTACCGAAATTTCTGATGCAAAATCATGGGAAGTAGATGTGATAAATTCTAACATACCTGTATTTGTAGACTTTTGGGCTGAATGGTGTGGACCATGTAGAATGGTAGGTCCAGTAGTTGAAGAATTGGCAAATGATTATGATGGCAAAGTAAAATTTGTCAAAGTTAATGTCGATGAGGCCAATGAATTGGCTTCAAAATACAACGTGTTTAGTATTCCAACATTAATTCTTCTTAAAAATGGTGAAATAGTTAGCCAACAGGTGGGTGCTGCATCTAAAGAATCATACCAAGGTATGATTGATAGAGCACTTGCATAATACACTAAACTTTTTTCTTATTTTTAATAATTTGATATCTTAGTTTGATGTATTCTTAATTTTTAATTATTTCTCAAAATATATTCAATTGTCTAAATTTTTAAAAAAATGGATAAAATATTGAAACAATTTGCCTCTTTTCACAATTACAAATTCGCTATGTTTCTGTTCAAATCATCCATTTTTTGTTCAAGTGCATTTCTAAAATATTCATTTTAGTCTAATTTTGGACATGTTTGGAGTGCAAATACGCATGCGTATTTGCTTTTTGTAACACCACTTGAACAAATGAATGATTAGTTGAACGATTTTGATATTACTTGAACAAAACGGTT
>CALBNQ010000098.1 GCA_937896495.1 uncultured archaeon
TTTCTTTACTTTTAGTAGCATGACTAGTTTAATCATAATCAGATCTGTAATTACATGCAACAAGTTCTAACCAACCAATAGTAGTTTCAACTTCAAAATCAAATGCAACTTCAGCATAGAATGCTTTTTCTTTTTCACCTAATTTTCTAAACCTACTTTTTGTAATATCTACCCCAGTTTTTTCATAAAATTCAGTTAGAATTCCTAAATAATACGCCACAAATTTATTTGGAATTATTCCCGATTCTAATCCTTCTTTACAAGTCATTGCAACAGGTTCTGAATCAGTTTGTATTCTAATTATGACATCTTGAATTTCTTCAAATTTTTCTACTACATCTAATTTTGTGGGATTACAAAAAACTTCAATTTCTGCCTGATAAAATTCACGTAATCTTAAAAGACTTTGTCTTGGCGCAATTTCATTTCTAAAACTTTTGCCTACTTGAGCAATTCCTAGAGGTAGTTTTCCACGCATAGTTTTGTACAGTCTAGGAAAATCAACAAAAATTGA
Source organism: uncultured archaeon (assembly GCA_937896495.1). GTDB lineage: Archaea > Thermoproteota > Nitrososphaeria > Nitrososphaerales > Nitrosopumilaceae > Nitrosopumilus. The sequence goes on from CALBNQ010000098.1 coordinate 515, forward strand.
TTGACAGGTTTCTGGCCTGAGATATGCTTCCTCCTCTTCAGGACCAATCCCTACTTTAAACATCATGTTAAAATTTTTTGTCTTTTCAAAATCTCCCTTACATTTTTGACATTTAATGTTATTTTGTGATATGGCATTATCAAATTCTATCAAATCTGCACTTTCTGGAATTTCTATTTTTGTAATTTCAGCTATTGTTTTATCTGCCCTGAATGTCGAGTTACATTTTGAGCATTTTATAATGGGATCTGCAAAATTTCCTAAATGTCCTGATGCTTCAAAAACTGATTTTGACATTATCTGTGAACCATCAATTTCAAGCATTCCATCTCTTCGGATTAATTCCCTTCTCCATAATTGTAAGAATTTGTTTTTTAAACCTACACCTGTTGGACCATATTCCCAAAATCCAGCCTGTGCATCAGCATAAACTTCACAACTAGGAAAATAAAAACCTCGTTCTAATGCTAATTTCATGACTGTTTCGTAATCCATAATCTTACCCTCTTATTCATAAAATAAATCTCTACGCAAATTCCTTTGCTATTCTAATATTTTCAAAGTCATCTCTATCATCATCAATTGGGGTTTCAAGTATTATGGGAATTTTCTTTTTATTTGCATATTTTACAACTGCACCAATACCTTCTGCACCAATCCCTCCTAATCCTAAATGATAATGTCTATCTAAATTACAACCAATTTCTCCTTTTGCATCATTTAAATGAAGAATTTTTAGATTTTCAATCCCAACAAATTTATCAAATTCATCAAAAACCTTTTTGACTTTATCTTTACTTCTTAAATCATATCCAGAAACAAACGCATGACATGTATCAAAACAAACACCAAATTTTTTTGAAGGTTTTAATTGATTAAAAATTTCTCCAAGTTGTTCAAAACTATATCCAACTGAATTTTTTTGTCCTGCAGTATTTTCTAAAAGAATCATTACATCATTTTTTATTTTTCCTGCTTTGTTCAAAGCATTAACTAATCTTTTTACTCCTTCTTTTTCACCAGTTCCTAAATGACTACCAAGATGTGTAACTAAATATGGAATTCCTAATTGTGCACATCTCTCTGTTTCATCAATTAATGTTTTCAATGACTTTTCAAATCCATCATCTTTTGGAGTAGCTAAATTTGGCAAATATGGCATGTGTGCACAAGTAGCATATCTGTCAATTTCACTTGATTCTAATTTTGATTTAAAGTTGGAAATATCACTATCTGTCAATTGTTTTGCATTCCAACCTCTTGGATTTCTAGTAAATATCTGAAAAGCAGAACATTTTCGTTTTACTGCATTATCAATTGCTTTATCGATAGATCCTGAGATTGAAACATGACATCCAAGCCGCATTTAATACAATTTCTTTAAAACATAATTTAAATCAGCATTCAATATAGTAAAACCAGATTTTTATGTAAACCCAATTAATTACTGGTATGTTTGAACTTGGACAAGATGAAATTGCAAAATATCCATTTTTAGCTGATGCAGGTCAATATCTTAAAGATAAAGGATTCACACTTGAACAATTTGGAACAGATCCTGATCTAAAACAACTAATTTCAAAAGCATTTGAACGAATTCGAGTTGCAGCTGATGGAAAAATCTACAACTCTGATTTGATTGGAAACCAAGTATCTAAAGAAGCTGCACTTCCTAGAGAAGTATTTTCATTTCTGTTGGCAATTGTTTTGTTAAAACTTAGTGGAATGCATACTTTAATCAAAAGATTTGCG
>CALBNQ010000099.1 GCA_937896495.1 uncultured archaeon
GGTAATTGGTTTATCCAAAACTGTTTGTAGAATTTTTACTTTACAGTTATTCATACTATCTAATCACTGATTATCACTATTGATAATAACTACCTAGCGATTTAATGCAAAAAGAATATGAAATAAGTCAAGATGTATTGTATCACTGTGATTAGAGATTACATCATAATTTTAGGTCTTGGACTATTTGGATTAGGCGTACTTCCAAAGCCAAAAAGAAAGTAATCCTACGATTACCTTTGGTATTTGTACCACGATAGTACAAGATAACTATTTTCAGAAGAAACAGAACTCTTCTTAATTCTTATTTCAATCAATTCTTGTTCTAATCTCTCAATGTATTTTGCAGTACTCTTCTCCCTGGTAATTATACTCATACAATCACTCCTACAATGTTTTTTGTTATAGACTTCAAGGTTTTGAGCTCTTTGAGCTCTTGTAGTATGTTGGTTAACGAATTCGCTATGGTCTTAATCTGTCTGGATCTCTTGGATACAAAACAACTTCTCTAACATTGTCAATTCCGATTAGCGTGGTCATCAATCTATCTAACCCCATTCCCCAACCTGAATGTGGTGGCATCCCCCAGTCAAATGTTTTAAGATGATCTGTAAACTGTACGGGATCTAATTCTTGTTCTTTTAATCTTGTTTTTAATAATTCTGAATCATGTAGTCTAGTTCCACCTGATGATAGTTCCAAATACCCATATTGTAAATCAAATGAACGTGATAATGTGGAATCTTCATCTTTTTCTCTGATGTAAAATGGTTTTAATTTCATAGGCCAATCCGTTAAAAAGTAAAATCCTGGATGATTTTTTCCAATAATTCTTAGATGAGAATCTAACAAATCCTCTCCAAATTCTACTTTTTCCCCTGCTTGTTTTAATTCTTCAATACATTGACTATACGTAATTCTCTCAAATGGTGATGATGGAACTTCTATTGTATGTTCAATCATTTCTTGTTCTTTTTTACAGTTCTCTGATGTGAATTTGTATATCTCTAAAACTAATGATTCTAAAACATTCATGACATCTGTATAATCCATGAATGCTGCTTCAATGTCTATACTTGTAAATTCTGTCAAGTGTCTTCCAGTATGTGAATTTTCTGCTCTATAGAAATTTGAAATTTCAAATACTCTTTCTAATCCAATTGTCATTTGTTCTTTGTATAATTGTGGACTTTGTGCTAGATATGCTGTATCTCCAAAATAATCCAATGAAAAAAGATCTGCTCCCCCCTCACTTGCACTTCCAATTATTTTAGGTGTTGTAATTTCAATGAATTTTTTTTCTGCAAGTGTTTTACGTAATGATTGTAATACGTGATGTCTTAATTTAAAAATTGAAGCTGTTTTTTGATTTCTCATATCTAATGCACGATGATTTAATCTTGTATCGATATTACTTTCCAGTCTCCCTATTGGATCTACTGGTAATGGATGTATTGCTTTTCCTAACACTTGTATTTCTTCTGCTTTGATTTCAAACTCAAAATCTCTTGCTTTAGTTTCTTGTACTATTCCTTTGATACTTACTATACTTTGACGATTAATTTCTCCTAAATTATCATTTAATTCTCCCTTTACAATTACTTGAGAAATTCCTGAAACATCTCGTAATGTAATAAATGACATTTTACCTAATTTTCTAAAATCTTCAATCCATCCTCCCAATCTTACTTGCTTTCCGATTAATTCTACTGTTAGTTCTGAAATATCATGAGTTTTAACGAAATTCAACTTTTTCTCCTTACCTTTTATCTTCGAATTCTATCTCAATGTCAAGGTTTCGGGCATTTTTTACAATTTCTACCACTTTTTTTGTATCTATTGGAAATCGTGGTGTCCATCTTCCTGAAATCACCGCTTTAGTTTTTTGAATACCTCCTGGTGCCCATACTGAATTGATTGATAATATTTTTGTTGGAAAGAACAGATCTTCGATAAATTTCTTATCTGTTTCTTCTGCTTCTACAAGCCATATTTTATTCTTGAATTGATCTTGTAATATTCTATATATCGTCCTACTTTGTCTTATTTTCATGATATCTTTTTTGTCTAATTCTAGAACCATATTCCCTTCAAATTCTTTACATGAATACAGAGTAAAATTTTCAACGTCATTATTTGATTTTGCAATGGTTGCAAGAGTGATTGATGCATTTACATCTGATTGTGATAGTAATCCTGTTTCGACTTTACCCTCACATTGAGGACATAGAACCGCATTTTTTGCATCAAAAACACAAATTGGAAGTTTCATTTAAATCGACTTTTATCGTTTTGATAATGTTGTTTATATCCCTTGGTGCAAAATAAATTTCTAGTTGAGATCTGAAAAGACAAAGAAATTTTTAGAAGTTAATGGATTGTCATCCAGATATTATTCATCTAATGGTCCTGTATATGCCGTTGATAATGTGGATTTTTCATTAAATGAAAATGAATCAATTGGAATTGCAGGTGAAAGTGCATGTGGGAAAAGTACCTTGGGGTTGTCTATTATTCGAATGCTTTCTGGAGGAAAAACTTTTGGAAAAATTACTTTTCAAGGTGAATCTATTTTAGATGTGCCTGAATCAGAATTTGATGAATACTTTAGATGGAAAAAAATCTCCATGATTTTCCAAGGTGCCATGAGTTCATTAGATCCTGTTTTTACAATTAATGAACAATTTATTGAAATTTTAAATCAACATGATTTTGATGGTGATTTGATTCAAACTATTCATGATGCAATAATATCTGTTGGACTAAATTTACATGTATTAAAAAAATATCCTCATGAATTAAGCGGAGGAATGAAACAAAGAGCAATTATTGCTATGGCGTTACTCTTGAAACCAAAATTTGTTATTGCTGATGAACCTACCACTGCACTTGATGTTTTAATTCAAGCACAAATAATGAACTTGCTAAAAAATCTCAAAAAGAAAGGAATGTCTTTTATGTTAATTACACATGATTTGGCTGTATTATCTGAAATTGCAGATAAAATAGGTATTATGTATGGTGGCCAGATGGTTGAATTTGGTTCTTCTGAAGAAATTTACCATAACCCAAAACATCCGTACACTCAAGGACTTCTGGAATCTATACCGACTCTGAAAGGAAATTCGCCAAGATATATCAAAGGAAACCCTCCTAGTCTATTTGATGTTCCAACACAATGTCAATTCATTGAGCGTTGTCCTCTGGTAATGGACAAATGCTCTCAACTTCCTCCCAAATTTAAAACTGCCACTGGATATACACGATGTTGGTTATATGATGATACTTCATAATTATTTTGAATTTAGAAATTCTTTATCTATTTTTTTAAGATATATTTCTTGAATTTTTGTGATTTCTCTTTGAACTGTATTTTTACAAATTATTTTTGCGTATTTTTCTAAATCTTTGTTGTGTTGAATTTTTTCAAAACTTTCAATTTTTTTGATAGATTCTTGTTCAAACCTCATAACATCTTTTAACTCTCTACTGATTTCTTCTGCACTCATTTTTTCATAATCTTTTGAATTTGATTTTCTAAAACTAATTTCATCAATTAATTGTGTGATCTCATCTGATTCTTTCATATGTTGAATATATTGATTCATTTAAATAAATTATTTTTGATTATTTTTCTTATGATCTAAAATATGTTTGAGCCCTTCTGACATGCTGAGTGAATCTAAATCAATCATACAATATGGGCATTTCAATTTAAGAAAATTCTTTTACAATTGGTAGACAAGAATCTATGATTCTTAACATCTCTGAACGAATAACTTTTTTATCAATTGATACCCATACTCTGGATTTATTTATTGCAAATGAGATGGTCTGGACTTTTTTTCGTTCCTCCCAAACAAATTCAATTTCCCCTAGATTCTTATCAAAAAATCCTTCAAGATCTGTTTTCATTGCGATATGTGAAAATTGATAATGTGTATCTTTTTCATTTAACATTGGAACAAGTTCATGTCTTCTTGTATGTGCTAATAACTCACCACTTTGTCCAATCACGCCTACAAATCGGATAAATGGACTAATTGTGGAGATAGATTTGCAAATTTTTTCAAAATTTTGTTCTGTCATTTACTAGTTCTGAAAAAAGATGATATTTTAATGATTGTCTCTTATTTTTGCACATTGTATTTTTGTTTTAAAAAATAGATCCCAACCCTGCTACAACTATTATTGTCTTTACTGCTTTTCCTGAAATCATGAATATTGTGAATTTAGAAAATTTCATCTTTCTTGCACCTGCAGAAATTAAAACCAAATCTCCTATTACTGGAATCCATGCTGCAAAAAATATTGCACTCCACCCAAATTTATCTAAAATTTTATGACTTTTTTTATGATTTACTTCTTCATGTTTCTTTTTTTTAAATTTATTAAATATTCTATTTCCTCCTAACCCTATAGTATAGTTAAAAATTCCGCCTGTGGTTGAACCTATCATCAGAGCTGTTGCAACTAGAAAAATATTTTCACCTCCCATCAATAATGCTGATGTTAAAATTTCTGTAGGTAATGGCAGTGCCGTAGCTGATAATAGTGAATTAATGAATAATCCTATAATCCCATACTCTTGAAATGTATTATTTGCTAGTATTTCTTGTACTTGTTGATAATACTCAATGAATAATTCGTAACTCATCTTTTTTCTTTATTATTTTCTGTAGATTAAACATATCCATTTGAAATTAATTCTTTTTACTTGTACGATTATTCCTGTTTTCTGATTTTCTCAAAAATCTTAGTTTTTGTTAAATACTGCTTATTTCTAAATCGGTTTGTGGATTTTACTGATATTTTTCCATTTGCTGTAAGTGATGGATATCTTATTTTGACTCTGGTAAATTTTTTTGGTTCACTTGTTCCTTTTGTACCTCTTCCTGGTTTTTTATTATTAGCCACAATGTCTATCGGCAATCAATATGATCTGCATATTTTGGCATTACTTTCTGCAGTTTCAGCTACTGTTGCAAAACAAATTATCTTTTTTGTAAGTTTTAAAGGTAGAAAAATTATTAGCAAAAAAACTCAAAAAAGAATGCGTCCTTTTGAAAGATTAGTAAAAAAATATGGTGCAGCTGCTGCATTTGTAGCTGCTGCAACTCCTATACCTGATGATATTATTTTCGTTCCTTTGGGATTGGCAAAATACAATCCAAAAAGATTTTTTGTTTCAACACTTGCAGGAAAAATTGTTCTTAGTTATTCAATAGTTTTTCTTTATCATTATTTGGGATTGTCTATAGTTGAACCACTTGTCAAAGATCTAGATAGTGCAACTCCTATCTACATTGGAATTGCAACATTTGGAATAATAATGACTGTAGTAATTATTCTTCTTTTAAGATTGGATTGGGCTAGAATTCTTGGAAAGTTTTTACCATGGACTTTGGATGAAAATAACCCTGATTAAGAAATCTTCATTTTAAAATTCCATCTTTTCTCTGTTGCATTTTTAATTCCTATTCTAGTTGAAGCTATAATTTTTTTACATTCTATTCCTTCTGTGATAAATAATTCTGAATTTTTTATCAAATCTAATCCATTTTGTTTTTTAGAAATTTTCAATGCTTGAGATAATTTTGCAGGACCATTAGTGAGATTTTTTAAATTTGCATTTTTTCTATTTTTTTGAATCATGTTGATCCCTTTGATTGGTTTAATTGCCCTAATCAACACTGCCCCGGCTTCTTTTTTTTCACTTTTTGCTACTATGTTAAAACAATAATGCATTCCATAAGTAAAATAGACGTATGCGTGCCCTACTTCCCCATACATTGCTTTGTTTCTTTCTGTGATTTTTCTAAATGCATGACTTGCAGGATCATCTTTGTGCCTATATGCTTCAGTTTCTATAATAATTCCTGAAACTACATCCTTTTTGATTTTTCTTACAATTTTTTTACCCAGCAATTTTTTTGCAACAATTACTGTATCTTGAAAATAGAATTCTCTAGGAAGTATGCTCAATATCAATTGTAATCTTTTTGTTATTTTTCAATTTTTTTACCAAATTAAATAATTTTATTATATCTTTTTTTAAATCACTGACTAATTTTTGATTATATATTGTTGCAGCTGGATGTATTGTAATAAAATACAATTGTTTATTTTTTTGTATTACTTTACCTCTAAATTTAGTTATTTCTGATCCTCCTAAAATTGAATTAAATGCTGTATTTCCTAAAATACAAATTATTTTTGGTTTTATAATTTTTATTTCTTCTTTTAGATATTCTTGACATGCTTCTCTTTCTACATTATTTGGAACTCTGTTATTTGGTGGTCTACATTTCACTACATTAGTTATGTATACTTCATCTCTTGAAATATTTGCTTCACTTAATGCAACAGATAATTTTTTTCCGGCAACCCCTATGAATGGTTCTCCGTTCATATCTTCATTTTTCCCAGGTGCCTCTCCTATGAAAATGACATCTGATTGAAAATTCCCTTTTCCTGGAACTGATTTTGTTCTTGTTTTACAAAGTTCACATTTGGTACATTCAATTACATTTTGTTTAATTGCATCTAGTTTTTTTGTCATTTTTTTAATTCACGCTTTTTACTGTTGCATTTGCTCTAATTGTTGGTCCACCATTTCCCATGATCATTGATTGCATAGGATCTCCCTTCCCACAGTTAGTAATTGGTCTTACTGTAAAATCATTCCCACACGCATCAATTGATTCAAAAAATTCTGGTGCATTTCCCATTACAATTACATCTCTTAACAAATCTGTCACTTCCCCATCTTCAATTTTTTGTGCGTATTGACATGAAATACTCCAATTGTATCGTTTCATATCTATTGATGGAATTTTCATATCTGAAATTAAATACCCGTGCTTCACTTCTTTTATCATTTCTTCTACTTTCCAACTGCCATTTCCTATACATGTACATCCCATACGGATTAATGGCATGAATCTGTAGTTTGTTGCCCTCATGTTACCTGTTGGTAATGTATTGAACATTTGTGCTGTCTCTCTATTTTGCATATGGTTTTTTAAAATTCCTTTTTCTACTAGAGTAGTTTTTTTTGTTTTAACTCCTTCATCATCATAATCATACCATCCTAAACTTTCTTTAATTGTAGGATCATCAAACACATTCAATTCTTTTGAACCTATCCTCTTTCCTCTTTTCCCTTTCCACCATGCACCTCCTGCCCATGCCATTTCTTTTCCTAACACTCTGTCAGCTTCAGACGGATGACCTAAAATTTCATGTGTTAACAATGATACAAAATCTGGATTCATTACAACTGTTCCTTTTTCTTCTTTTATGGTGTCTGCATTGATTAATTGTACTGCCTTAGATGAAATTTCTTCTGCTTTTGAATTTATTTTGTTTGTGATTTGTTCTAATCCTCCACGACCTCCTTCTGTGATGTTAATTGATTGAGTTGTTCCTGATTCATGAGCTATTGCTGTCATATCTATTATGACATCTGTAAAATTTTGAGTAATTTCTGAGCCTTCACTATTAACAAAATATTTGGAATTAATTGTGTATTGTGGATTGACAATGGATTTAATTATTTTTGATGTATTTGAAATTATTTTGCTGCATTCCAATCCAATTTTTGTTAATTCTTCTAATTCTGGTTCAATTAAAACTGGATAATTTATTTTTGTTTTTGTTTTAGAATTTGGATGGAGATCAATTTTCTTTTTTTCAAATTTTGCATAATGTATTGAATTTTTAATTGCATCGCCCACTTTCATTTTCACATCTTCAAATGATCTTGGATTTGTAATCGATGAAAAACACCATACACCGTTTTTTATCAATCTTATCCCTATTCCTTCATCATTATTTGATTTGATGTGTTCTGTTTCTTGATTTTCAATTAAAATTGATTTTTTTTCCTGATCTTCTGCACGCGCATCACAATATTGTGCACCTGAATTCATTGCAAATTTTACTGCTTTATTGGCAAATTCTTGAAGTTCTGAATCCATATTGTTAAAAACAAAATGGATTCGTATATTTTCTGTTATTTGCCTATGTCTGAAATTGCAGGCATGGTGAAGTAATACTCATCTTCAAAATTATAATCTGTATTGCCTTTTTTTCTTAAAAATTCAAAATATTTAGTACAATTTTTGTAAAATTGCATATTTTTTTTATCCATATTCGTACTACTTTAATCTCCTTTTTTTATAATGAGTGAGTGAGTTTTGTTCATAGGGTTTGTTTTCTTTGAGTGTTTTTGAATGAAATCCTTTCACA
>CALBNQ010000100.1 GCA_937896495.1 uncultured archaeon
ATTCATAATGGGTTGCAGATTTACTAGATTTTTCTAAAATTAAATTCCACTCATCCAAATCTTTGTTAATTTTTAATTTTTTATTTTGTAATTTTCCAATTCGAGATTTGATTTCAACAATTGAATTATTATGATTGTTCATTAAGGATTCAAGTTTATTTTTAGCATCAGTTAGTTCAGCTATTCCTTCATTCATATTATTGATTTTTTGTGTATTTTGTTTAATTTTGTTTTCAGATTGTTCTTTTTCATGTTTAATTTTTGAAAGGGTTAATTCTGAATTGTTCAATTGTTTGTTTAATGTTTTTATTTTTTCATCAATTTCAGATTTTTTTGCAGCAGCTTCTGATTGTTCTGCCAATACTTTATTTCGTTGTGAATCTATATTTTCTACATTTTTAACAACATCATTTTTCTTTTCATTTATTTCATCAAGAGAATTTTTGATTTTTTGAATTTGTAAAACAATTTCAGTTCTAGAAGTATCAATTATTTCTAATTCTTTTTTAATTTCAGGTCGTCTAATATCAATTCGTTCCAATCTATTTTGAGACGCAGTAATTGCAGTGTTATCAATTTCATATTGTTTCATAGCTTCACTAATTTCAGAATCTAGTGTAGATTTGGCCTGATTGTAATCATTGGCTATACTCATAATTTTTGATTTTTCAGACTCTAAAGTGCCAAGTTCCGTTCGTAAAGTGGTTCTATGAGTATCAGAGGATGTAATTTGTGTATTCAGAACATGTAATTCACTTTCTTTTGACTCTTTTTTAACAGATAGAACATTCATTTTATTTGCAGCATCTATTGCTTTGTATCGATTCAGTTCTCGTTCAATGATATCATGACGTAGTTTTTGATTTCGTTCCTCTTCTAACTCGTCAATTCTATTTTTAATTTCACCCATTTTTGCCAATGCGATTTCTAATCGTCTATCTGCTTCTTCTAGTTGTTTTTCAGATTCTTGTTTTTTTTCATCAAAAGAAGATAGTCCGATTAAATCTTCAATTGTTTTTCTTTTTTCTTCAGATGTGAATTCAGAAATTCTAGTTACAGTTCCTTGTTGTACTACATTTAGTTGGCCTAAACCAGCATTTGCAACATCAAGTAAATCAAGAATATGTCCACGATTTGTTTTCTTTTTGTTCAGATAGTAATTATTTTCACCTTTTTCATCCATCTCTCTTGTGATTTCTACATTATCTGAATCAACAGGAATTTTTCTATCAGTGTTATCAAAGTGAACACTTGATCGTGCCATTTTAGGTCCACGTCTGTTTGCACCTTCAATATCATGAATTAAATTTCGAAGTTTCGGTACACGCATTACTTTTGGTTTGTTCTCACCCATTGCAAAAATAATTGCATCCAAAATGTTACTTTTACCAGAACCGTTTGGTCCAGAAATTGATACAAGTCCAGGTTCAAATGGAACAGTGGTGTTTTTGAATCCAAATGATTTGAAACCAAAGATCTCTACTTTTTTTACATGTACCAATGAGAATAATTTTTCAATTGGTATGATAATGAATACTTAACAAGTTTAGTTGACACATAAGATTAATTTTTCTTGTTGTGTTATGATATTTTTCGTAACGGTGTTCTGTGTGATGTTAAGATCAAAATAAATGATCGAGTAAAATGCGCCTAGATATAATTACCATCCACACATCAAAAATAATATGACAAGATTAGGATTAATTCAAACCACATCATATGATACAAATCAAAAGGGAATTGAACAAGTTGCAAAAAATTTGAAAAAACTAGGTAAAAAGGAGACAGAGATTGTGTGTTTACCTGAACAATGGTTAAAAAATAATGAAATATCAAATTTTGATTCAGAATTTATAGAATTTAAAAAAATTGCAAGAGAATATTCCATGACTATCATCACAGGGGCGTTTTACAAAAGTACAAAGGAAAAAACATCAATAATTTCACCAATAATTGGACCCAAGGGAGAATTCATAGGAGAACAAGAGAAAATTCATCCATTTGATTATGAAAAAGATACAATAAAGCCAGGAACTGAGGCTAAAATATTCAAAACTGCATGCAAATTTGGAGTGGTAATTTGTTACGATATGGTATTTCCAAGTGTAGCAAATGTATTGACCAAAAAAGGGGCTCAAGTGTTATTTTCACCCAGTAGAATTGTAAAAAGAGGGATTCAACCATGGAAAATGTATGTACAAGTAAGATCACTTGAGAACAGAATTCCGATAATTGCAGCAAATGTGGAAAATCACAAATTTGGAGGAAACAGTATGATAGTAGACATGCAAGAAGATGATCGTGTAATGAATACCAAAATCATCACATTAAATGGAGAAACAAGTCATAGTGTAAAATTTAATCTAGAAAAATATGAACAAAGTAGAAAAAATAGATTTTCAGATTTTAATAAATTTCACTAGTTTCCAGCAACAAAGTCTTCACATGCAGCTTTTGCTTGAACATCAGATGTTTGCTCAATTGGATGTTTCATCAAATATGCACTAGCAGGCTTGATTGGTCCACCAACCCCTCTATCAAGTGCAATTCTTGCTAATCTGATTGCATCAATTACAATTCCTGCAGAATTTGCTTTATCATCAACTTCTAATCTTACTTCCATGTTATATGGAATGTTTGCCCATTGACGACCTTCAATTCTCATAAACATGAGTTTAGTGTTACCTAAAAATGGAATAAAATCAGAAGGTCCAACATAAATTTGATCATCATCTAGTCTTTCTTTTAATTGACTTTGTACACTTTCAGTTTTAGAAATTTTCTTTGAAACAAGTCTATCTTGTTCTTTCATGTTTAGAAAATCAGTATTACCACCAACATTGATTTGATATGTTTTTTCAATTTTTGTTCCTCTATCATTACATAATTTAGCCAAAGTTCTGTGAACAATGGTAGCACCTACTTGTCCTTTGATATCATCCCCAATACAAGGAATATTTTTTTCTGTAAACTTTTTTGCCCATGTTTCATCTGATGCAATAAATGAAGGAATACAATTTACAAATGCAGTATTAGTATCAAGACAAATTTGTGCCCAGTATTCAGTAACTTTATCAGAGCCTACAGGTAAATAAGAAACAATAATTTCAACACCGGTGTCTTTGATTACTTTTTTAACTTCTTCAGTAATTTCTTCTACGGATTTTGGGTTTTCAACAGGTTTAATTCTATTTTCTACCCATAAGCCAACACCATCTAAAATTGGACTTTCATAAATTTTAGCATCAGTTTTTGGTAATTCGTCTTTTGGAATCCAGTCAACCATGTTGGGAAATGCATAGATTGCTTCATGAAGAGGTTTTCCAACTTTATTCTCACCAACATCAAAACCACAAACAAAATCAATATCATGTATTCCATAACCAGATAGTTTATCATGAATAATTCCAGTAACTTCCTGAGTAGGGTTTTTCCTATAATATTCGATTCCCTGAATCAAGCCTGAAAAACAGTTTCCAATACCTACCAAACCAACTTTGATTCGTTCTGACATTCGAAAACTGGTACTATTTGGTGGGTTTAAAGTTTTCTTAGAGAAAATTAAAAAACAATTTAGTTAAGGCAGAATTTTATACTTGCCACGAAAAAATAATGTCATGATTGAACCAGGTCGTCCAGTCAAAGATATTCAAATCAATTCAGATACAACAATTGAAAAAATCTTTGAAGAGTTATCACAATCAGGGGGATTTGAATCAGTTAATCTATCTACAGGATTAGAAATTTTGTCTGAAATGATTCCAGATAAACAATGTCTCAAATTTATCTCGTTTGTAGGTGCAGTGGTATCAACAGGATTGCGTGGAATAATTAAAGATATGATGAAGAACAAGTGGTTTGATGTGGCACTTACAACATGCGGAGCATTAGATCATGATATTGCAAGACATTTCTCACATTACAAGGAAGGGTCATTTACAATGGATGATAATGAATTAGCAGATAAAAATATCCACAGATTAGGAAATGTTCTAGTTCCAATGGATAGTTATGGTCCATTAATTGAAGAAAAAATGAATTCATTTCTTGAAGAAGAGTATCAAAACGGAGTAAGAGAAATGACTACTGCTGAAATTTGTAAGATGATTGGAAAACATTTAGGAGAAGATTCTTTTCTTTATTGGGCATACAAAAACGATATTGATGTTGTAGTTCCAGGAATAATGGATGGCGCAGTAGGGAGTCAAATTTGGATGTTTACACAAAGTCATGGGGATTTTAAATTAAATGTAATAGGGGATGCAAATTTGTTATCAGGACTGATTTTCAAAGCAGAAAGATCAGGGGCATTTATGATTGGAGGAGGAATTTCAAAACATCACACATTGTGGTGGAATCAATACAGAGAAGGATTAGATTATGCATTTTACATTACAACTGCACAAGAGTTTGATGGAAGTCTAAGTGGTGCATTAGTGAGAGAGGCAATTTCATGGGGAAAAGTAACTCAAAAAGCAAAACAATCAACATTGCACGCAGAGGTGACTACAATTTTGCCATTTATCTATGCAGCACTAGTGTCAAAATTGAAAAATCAATAAAATTATTATTCAATAGGAATCAAAAGTATTCAATTGACATCCAAGATTAGAATTAGAGAGTTAGAAAAAGTAAATTTAGAAAATGGTTTTCTTATTGATGGATTTCCTTCAGCAGGATTTAGTAGTGCAATTGCTTCTGAATCCATGATAAAGACGTCACAGTATAAGATAACTGGAATTGTCGATTCAGATAGTTTTCCTCCAATTAGTGTAATCAAAGATGGGAAACCAAACTTTCCATCAAGAATTTTTGTAAATGAGAAACAAAAGGTTGCAATATTTTTATCATATCTAACACTTGAGCAATCACTACACAAAGATACTGCAAAAACAATGTTGAAGTGGGGACAAGAGCATAAAATTGGATTAATCATTAGTAGTATTGCAATAAAATCTAATGAAGGTGAAGAGGAAACAATTGGTATTGGCAGTACAGAATCTGCCCGAAATAAAATCAAGGATGCAGGTTTGAAAGTTTTAGATCATGGAACAGTTCCAGGTATTCCTGGCACATTACTAAATGAAGGAAGTATGATTGGACAAGATGTAGTTGTTTTAATTTTTCAAAGTGATGGAAAAGGTCCAGACTTTAAATCAAGTACACAATTGTGTACGGCAATAACAAAATTAATTCCAGGGGCAACTTGTAATATTTCATCATTGCAGCAAGAAGCAGAAAAAGCAGAAGTCATGATTAAAGAAACAGAAGAAGAATCACAACATCTCAAAAATTCAATGTATAGATGAAATGATTCCAATCATATTTGTGCCATAATAAAAAAATAGTCAAAAACAATGATAGGGTTTCTTGAATTTTTTGTATTAGTAATTATAGTTTCAGCATCAGGAGTAATGGCTCCAGGACCACTATTTACTGCAAATTTGGTGTATGGGGTTCAGCAAGGCATAAAATCAGGCATCAAAATGGCAATAGGTCATGCAATTGTAGAGTTACCATTAGTAATTTTGTTAGGTATTGGGGTATTTTCTCTTGAATCGTTTCCAGAATTTAGAACAACGATTACAATTTTTGGTGCAATTACACTTTTTGTTTTTGCAGCAATTCAAATTAAAACATTATTCAAAAAAATAAAACCAAATGAATTTTCTTCAAAGCAAGGTCCATTAATTACAGGAATTTTACTTAGTGCATTAAATCCGTTTTTCATAATTTGGTGGTTGACAATTGGATTTAAATTAATTTCAGATGCAATGATGATTTGGTCATTTGTAGGAATACTGATTGTGTTTGTGTTGCATATTTGGATGGATTTTGTATGGCTTGGTGCAGTGTCATATCTTGCATCAAAGAGCAAAAAAATTCTTTCAAATAAAAACTACAAAATTATTATGGGTTTGCTAAGTATGATGTTGATTTATTTTGGAATCACATTCATAGTAGATATTTTTCATTAACCGCAATCTAAAATTTCAACTTGAGGTTCACATGTTTCATTAAACGCATCAATTTTTTCAAGAAGGTTTTCACAAAATTCAGGATCCAGGGTGTTCTCAAAAGTACTAATTTCATTTAAAATTAACATATGTGAAATTCCACAAGAATCATCTGAAAAAACAATCAAACACAATACAACTAGAAACAAAAAACCAATTGAGATTAAAATTATCAGATTATTCTTTTGCGATATCAATTTCCATGTTTGAAACATTTCTTTGCTTCCCATCTTGAGAAGTTAAAGAATCCGAAGAGATACGTACATCAGTAATTACATAACCAACGGTATCCATTCTTTTAAGAATCATTTGAGAAACATCAACTGCTAAAGTAATTTTTTTGCCTCTAGCTTTGATAGTCACACGAGGTCTAGTTGAAAGTTGTGTCAATGTTGCAGAGACATAGGTCATGACAGGTTTTGAGCCAATATAGATAATGTTACGTTCTTCTTGTTTTTGAGCAGATGTAAGAGTAGGTTCTGCTACAGGTTCTGGTTCTGCTACAGGTTCTGGTTCTGCTACAGGTTCTG
>CALBNQ010000101.1 GCA_937896495.1 uncultured archaeon
ATTCATAATGGGTTGCAGATTTACTAGATTTTTCTAAAATTAAATTCCACTCATCTAGATCTTTATTGATTTTTGATTTTTTGTGTTGTAATTTTTCGATTCGTGATTTTATTTCAGTAACAGAATTAGAGTGATTATTCATTAATGATTCAAGTTTGGTTTTAGCAATAGTTAGTTCATCAACACCATCATTGTAATTGTTAATTTTTTCAGTATTTTGTTTGATTTTATTTTCAGATAGTTCTTTTTCATGTTGAATTTTTGAAAGAGAAAGTTTTGAATCATTAAGTTGTTTTGTAAGTATTCTAATTTTTTCATCTATTTCAGATTTTTTTGCAGCAGCTTCGGATTGTTCTGCTAGTACTTTATTTCTTTGAGAATTAGTATCTTCTACATTTTTAGCAACATCGTTTTTCTTTTCATTGATTTCATCAAGAGAATTTTGAATTTTTTGAATTTCTAAAACAATGCCTGACCGTGAATTCTCAATAATCTCTAATTCAGTTTTAATTTCAGGAAGACGAACATCAATTCTTTCTAATCTATTTTGAGATGCAACAATTGCAGTGTTATCAATTTCATATTGCTTCATAGCATCAACAATTTCTATATCCAATGCAGATTTTGCTTGGTTGTAGTCATTTGCTTCACCCATGATTTTTGATTTTTGTGATTCTAAATCACCTAATTCTGAACGTAAAGTAGTTCTTTGTGTATCAAATGTAGTGACTTGTGCAATAATATCGCTCAAATCAGTCTCTTTTGTTTCTTTTTTTGCAGATAACATCTTCATTTTATTTGCAGCATCTATTGCTTTGTATCGATTCAGTTCTCGTTCAATGATATCATGACGTAGTTTTTGATTTCGTTCCTCTTCTAACTCGTCAATTCTATTTTTAATTTCACCCATTTTTGCCAATGCGATTTCTAATCGTCTATCTGCTTCTTCTAGTTGTTTTTCAGATTCTTGTTTTTTTTCATCAAAAGAAGATAGTCCGATTAAATCTTCAATTGTTTTTCTTTTTTCTTCAGATGTGAATTCAGAAATTCTAGTTACAGTTCCTTGTTGTACTACATTTAGTTGGCCTAAACCAGCATTTGCAACATCAAGTAAATCAAGAATATGTCCACGATTTGTTTTCTTTTTGTTCAGATAGTAATTATTTTCACCTTTTTCATCCATCTCTCTTGTGATTTCTACATTATCTGAATCAACAGGAATTTTTCTATCAGTGTTATCAAAGTGAACACTTGATCGTGCCATTTTAGGTCCACGTCTGTTTGCACCTTCAATATCATGAATTAAATTTCGAAGTTTCGGTACACGCATTACTTTTGGTTTGTTCTCACCCATTGCAAAAATAATTGCATCCAAAATGTTACTTTTACCAGAACCGTTTGGTCCAGAAATTGATACAAGTCCAGGTTCAAATGGAACAGTGGTGTTTTTGAATCCAAATGATTTGAAACCAAAGATCTCTACTTTTTTTACATGTACCAATGAGAATAATTTTTCAATTGGTATGATAATGAATACTTAACAAGTTTAGTTGACACATAAGATTAATTTTTCTTGTTGTGTTATGATATTTTTCGTAACGGTGTTCTGTGTGATGTTAAGATCAAAATAAATGATCGAGTAAAATGCGCCTAGATATAATTACCATCCACACATCAAAAATAATATGACAAGATTAGGATTAATTCAAACCACATCATATGATACAAATCAAAAGGGAATTGAACAAGTTGCAAAAAATTTGAAAAAACTAGGTAAAAAGGAGACAGAGATTGTGTGTTTACCTGAACAATGGTTAAAAAATAATGAAATATCAAATTTTGATTCAGAATTTATAGAATTTAAAAAAATTGCAAGAGAATATTCCATGACTATCATCACAGGGGCGTTTTACAAAAGTACAAAGGAAAAAACATCAATAATTTCACCAATAATTGGACCCAAGGGAGAATTCATAGGAGAACAAGAGAAAATTCATCCATTTGATTATGAAAAAGATACAATAAAGCCAGGAACTGAGGCTAAAATATTCAAAACTGCATGCAAATTTGGAGTGGTAATTTGTTACGATATGGTATTTCCAAGTGTAGCAAATGTATTGACCAAAAAAGGGGCTCAAGTGTTATTTTCACCCAGTAGAATTGTAAAAAGAGGGATTCAACCATGGAAAATGTATGTACAAGTAAGATCACTTGAGAACAGAATTCCGATAATTGCAGCAAATGTGGAAAATCACAAATTTGGAGGAAACAGTATGATAGTAGACATGCAAGAAGATGATCGTGTAATGAATACCAAAATCATCACATTAAATGGAGAAACAAGTCATAGTGTAAAATTTAATCTAGAAAAATATGAACAAAGTAGAAAAAATAGATTTTCAGATTTTAATAAATTTCACTAGTTTCCAGCAACAAAGTCTTCACATGCAGCTTTTGCTTGAACATCAGATGTTTGCTCAATTGGATGTTTCATCAAATATGCACTAGCAGGCTTGATTGGTCCACCAACCCCTCTATCAAGTGCAATTCTTGCTAATCTGATTGCATCAATTACAATTCCTGCAGAATTTGCTTTATCATCAACTTCTAATCTTACTTCCATGTTATATGGAATGTTTGCCCATTGACGACCTTCAATTCTCATAAACATGAGTTTAGTGTTACCTAAAAATGGAATAAAATCAGAAGGTCCAACATAAATTTGATCATCATCTAGTCTTTCTTTTAATTGACTTTGTACACTTTCAGTTTTAGAAATTTTCTTTGAAACAAGTCTATCTTGTTCTTTCATGTTTAGAAAATCAGTATTACCACCAACATTGATTTGATATGTTTTTTCAATTTTTGTTCCTCTATCATTACATAATTTAGCCAAAGTTCTGTGAACAATGGTAGCACCTACTTGTCCTTTGATATCATCCCCAATACAAGGAATATTTTTTTCTGTAAACTTTTTTGCCCATGTTTCATCTGATGCAATAAATGAAGGAATACAATTTACAAATGCAGTATTAGTATCAAGACAAATTTGTGCCCAGTATTCAGTAACTTTATCAGAGCCTACAGGTAAATAAGAAACAATAATTTCAACACCGGTGTCTTTGATTACTTTTTTAACTTCTTCAGTAATTTCTTCTACGGATTTTGGGTTTTCAACAGGTTTAATTCTATTTTCTACCCATAAGCCAACACCATCTAAAATTGGACTTTCATAAATTTTAGCATCAGTTTTTGGTAATTCGTCTTTTGGAATCCAGTCAACCATGTTGGGAAATGCATAGATTGCTTCATGAAGAGGTTTTCCAACTTTATTCTCACCAACATCAAAACCACAAACAAAATCAATATCATGTATTCCATAACCAGATAGTTTATCATGAATAATTCCAGTAACTTCCTGAGTAGGGTTTTTCCTATAATATTCGATTCCCTGAATCAAGCCTGAAAAACAGTTTCCAATACCTACCAAACCAACTTTGATTCGTTCTGACATTCGAAAACTGGTACTATTTGGTGGGTTTAAAGTTTTCTTAGAGAAAATTAAAAAACAATTTAGTTAAGGCAGAATTTTATACTTGCCACGAAAAAATAATGTCATGATTGAACCAGGTCGTCCAGTCAAAGATATTCAAATCAATTCAGATACAACAATTGAAAAAATCTTTGAAGAGTTATCACAATCAGGGGGATTTGAATCAGTTAATCTATCTACAGGATTAGAAATTTTGTCTGAAATGATTCCAGATAAACAATGTCTCAAATTTATCTCGTTTGTAGGTGCAGTGGTATCAACAGGATTGCGTGGAATAATTAAAGATATGATGAAGAACAAGTGGTTTGATGTGGCACTTACAACATGCGGAGCATTAGATCATGATATTGCAAGACATTTCTCACATTACAAGGAAGGGTCATTTACAATGGATGATAATGAATTAGCAGATAAAAATATCCACAGATTAGGAAATGTTCTAGTTCCAATGGATAGTTATGGTCCATTAATTGAAGAAAAAATGAATTCATTTCTTGAAGAAGAGTATCAAAACGGAGTAAGAGAAATGACTACTGCTGAAATTTGTAAGATGATTGGAAAACATTTAGGAGAAGATTCTTTTCTTTATTGGGCATACAAAAACGATATTGATGTTGTAGTTCCAGGAATAATGGATGGCGCAGTAGGGAGTCAAATTTGGATGTTTACACAAAGTCATGGGGATTTTAAATTAAATGTAATAGGGGATGCAAATTTGTTATCAGGACTGATTTTCAAAGCAGAAAGATCAGGGGCATTTATGATTGGAGGAGGAATTTCAAAACATCACACATTGTGGTGGAATCAATACAGAGAAGGATTAGATTATGCATTTTACATTACAACTGCACAAGAGTTTGATGGAAGTCTAAGTGGTGCATTAGTGAGAGAGGCAATTTCATGGGGAAAAGTAACTCAAAAAGCAAAACAATCAACATTGCACGCAGAGGTGACTACAATTTTGCCATTTATCTATGCAGCACTAGTGTCAAAATTGAAAAATCAATAAAATTATTATTCAATAGGAATCAAAAGTATTCAATTGACATCCAAGATTAGAATTAGAGAGTTAGAAAAAGTAAATTTAGAAAATGGTTTTCTTATTGATGGATTTCCTTCAGCAGGATTTAGTAGTGCAATTGCTTCTGAATCCATGATAAAGACGTCACAGTATAAGATAACTGGAATTGTCGATTCAGATAGTTTTCCTCCAATTAGTGTAATCAAAGATGGGAAACCAAACTTTCCATCAAGAATTTTTGTAAATGAGAAACAAAAGGTTGCAATATTTTTATCATATCTAACACTTGAGCAATCACTACACAAAGATACTGCAAAAACAATGTTGAAGTGGGGACAAGAGCATAAAATTGGATTAATCATTAGTAGTATTGCAATAAAATCTAATGAAGGTGAAGAGGAAACAATTGGTATTGGCAGTACAGAATCTGCCCGAAATAAAATCAAGGATGCAGGTTTGAAAGTTTTAGATCATGGAACAGTTCCAGGTATTCCTGGCACATTACTAAATGAAGGAAGTATGATTGGACAAGATGTAGTTGTTTTAATTTTTCAAAGTGATGGAAAAGGTCCAGACTTTAAATCAAGTACACAATTGTGTACGGCAATAACAAAATTAATTCCAGGGGCAACTTGTAATATTTCATCATTGCAGCAAGAAGCAGAAAAAGCAGAAGTCATGATTAAAGAAACAGAAGAAGAATCACAACATCTCAAAAATTCAATGTATAGATGAAATGATTCCAATCATATTTGTGCCATAATAAAAAAATAGTCAAAAACAATGATAGGGTTTCTTGAATTTTTTGTATTAGTAATTATAGTTTCAGCATCAGGAGTAATGGCTCCAGGACCACTATTTACTGCAAATTTGGTGTATGGGGTTCAGCAAGGCATAAAATCAGGCATCAAAATGGCAATAGGTCATGCAATTGTAGAGTTACCATTAGTAATTTTGTTAGGTATTGGGGTATTTTCTCTTGAATCGTTTCCAGAATTTAGAACAACGATTACAATTTTTGGTGCAATTACACTTTTTGTTTTTGCAGCAATTCAAATTAAAACATTATTCAAAAAAATAAAACCAAATGAATTTTCTTCAAAGCAAGGTCCATTAATTACAGGAATTTTACTTAGTGCATTAAATCCGTTTTTCATAATTTGGTGGTTGACAATTGGATTTAAATTAATTTCAGATGCAATGATGATTTGGTCATTTGTAGGAATACTGATTGTGTTTGTGTTGCATATTTGGATGGATTTTGTATGGCTTGGTGCAGTGTCATATCTTGCATCAAAGAGCAAAAAAATTCTTTCAAATAAAAACTACAAAATTATTATGGGTTTGCTAAGTATGATGTTGATTTATTTTGGAATCACATTCATAGTAGATATTTTTCATTAACCGCAATCTAAAATTTCAACTTGAGGTTCACATGTTTCATTAAACGCATCAATTTTTTCAAGAAGGTTTTCACAAAATTCAGGATCCAGGGTGTTCTCAAAAGTACTAATTTCATTTAAAATTAACATATGTGAAATTCCACAAGAATCATCTGAAAAAACAATCAAACACAATACAACTAGAAACAAAAAACCAATTGAGATTAAAATTATCAGATTATTCTTTTGCGATATCAATTTCCATGTTTGAAACATTTCTTTGCTTCCCATCTTGAGAAGTTAAAGAATCCGAAGAGATACGTACATCAGTAATTACATAACCAACGGTATCCATTCTTTTAAGAATCATTTGAGAAACATCAACTGCTAAAGTAATTTTTTTGCCTCTAGCTTTGATAGTCACACGAGGTCTAGTTGAAAGTTGTGTCAATGTTGCAGAGACATAGGTCATGACAGGTTTTGAGCCAATATAGATAATGTTACGTTCTTCTTGTTTTTGAGCAGATGTAAGAGTAGGTTCTGCTACAGGTTCTGGTTCTGCTACAGGTTCTGGTTCTGCTACAGGTTCTGGT
>CALBNQ010000102.1 GCA_937896495.1 uncultured archaeon
GATATACTCTGCACATGAATTAATAGAACAATTATGACTGGAAAGAAAAAATGTATTTTGTGTGGTTGTTTAGATCATAAACTATTTGGTTGTTCTAGGCATTTTTCAAAAAAATGTACTTGTTATAATTTGTAGATTAACTGAAATATTCATTTGTGTTTAGGGCCAGATCTTTCATGGAAATTCAAACAACATTTACATTCTTTTTCGACACATTCGGACTCATTATGATGTCCACAAATTCCACATTCGCAACTAGCCATGTATATCATAATTTCCTTTAGAATATAATTTCTCCTTTAATTTTTATGCGTTTAATGTAAAATGGTACTATTTTTTAGATTTTGTTTTTTTCTTTGGCTTTTCTTTTAATTCATTTTCTATCTCTTCAGCTTTATTATCTACTGCTTTGATGATTTCTTGAATCAATCCATCAAGATCACTGTCTTCTGCTGCAGGCTCTACCGTTTCTGCAATTTCATTAATTGTAGTTGAAATTTCTGAACTTACATCTTCAAAACTTTCAGGATCTTCATATGCTGCATTGTACAGATTTTTTAGATTATTCACATGTCCTACAACTTGATCTGTCAACATTATTTTGTATTCTGTTCCATTGACCTCAAATTCTTTTGAACTCATACAACATTTTTCAAATTCTTTTGTTTATAATGTTTTTCAGAGTAGATCTGTAAATGTGAATAATATATTTAGAATATGATATAATCTAATGCTGATGCGTCACTGATTAATCTGGTATGCTTTGAACCAACTACATACCCATTTTTAACATCATTTGCAGGTATCCATCTATTTGTAGAACTATAGTGCCTTTTTTCAGATAATTCTCGTTCTATTGCTTCAACATCAAATTCACCTTCTTCAACCTCTTGTGTTGTTAGATGTTTGATTGTTACAAGAATTTTTGTAACTTTTACACGATCTCCAAATTTCCATTGTAATGGTGGTGTTTCATCTGAAACTTCCAACACTTTGATTTTCATTTGTTTTGAACCAAATGCATTGTAACTGATAAGTGATTTTTCGTCTGTAAATTCCTCAAATTTAATTCTTGAATTAACTTCTGAATCAGAAATTGTTTCTAGTAATGAATCTGATTCTGTTTTTACAGGTTCGATGTTATCCTCAGACATATGTTGAATCGATGTATCTTATCATTAAAAAACGATGTGAACTTGTTCATTGTCTACAAATCGCTTCTTTGTTTTGTTTTAAATGGCATTATGCACTCTTCAAGACTAATCTCTTTCCTAGATCCGTTAATTTTTGTAAAAAATTTCCCTTCATATGTACACACACAGTCAGTTATGTCTCTAGTCTCATCCCAAATTTTGAAAAACTCTCTTAATTCTCTGTTTTCATATTCTCCTATTCCTAGTCTTTTTTTGGAGAGAAATTTGAATGCCAACAAAACCTTTCTTTTTTTATAAATATCAAATGTCTTAATCCAATCTAAACATCGTTCAATTTGATCTGCTGGTACTGGTAATGATGTGCCTGTACCTGATTTCGCTTCTATGGCGAAAATAATACTCTCTCCAGTATTCACCGCAAGAACATCTGGTAATGCAACACTTGGAGAACCTAATCTGAATGCTTTCCAATTTTTTGTACTGTTGAATCGTTTAACAATTGTATCTTCCCAGTGATACCCTCTTTGTCTGCGAATTTTTGAAGCTTTTTGATTATTTGTGTTAATTTTTTTATCATTTTTTTGTTTTGTAATTGTCATGGCTGCAAATTTTCTTTTCAACATATTTTATTCTCATTTTGTTATAGTAAATTGAGGTAATTACATAATAACTCAATTAAATATTAAATCTTGGTCAATTTTGATTTTTAATATCTAAATAGTTCAAAATTATAAATTCAATATTGGATGAAATAGTCATTGAAAAATTATTAGAGAGACGAGATATTTTTTTAAATACTTTAAAACATATTGA